>JAFDHD010000063.1 GCA_019308995.1 Deltaproteobacteria bacterium
ATCACTTTTCGGACCGGATTTCAATTTGAGTATGACGACCCGCGGGAAGATACCTCACCCAATTATCATCTCTATCAGTTCCAGACAGGGCTGACCTTACCTTCCTCTTTCGGTTGCGTGCCCGACATTGGCCTTAAGTACACGTCTGTCAAATACGCGCAGTTTGACCCTTTTGATGTTAGTAAGAAACGTGAAGACATTAGATGGGATATAACCATAAGAATAAGCCGGCGCATTACAGATAGTATCCAGATCATGTTTTTGTGGACTCATACCTTAAATGACTCCAACCTTAAAGTAGCCGGCGATGTTGATCCCTACGAGTTTACGCGTAATGTATGCACCTTCCTTATTTCCGGGACGTTCTGAGGTTCCGGCAAAGGGTTGGCCGGGCCAGTTCATTAGGAGTGTTGACTTAAAGTGGCTCAGAAAATAATATGCAAGATATGAAAGAATAGGTCTTGACAACCATCAAAGAGGATGCTATCCGAAAATACAGGGAAATTGAAGAATGACACGGTGTCTGCAAATAGTCCTTCTTAGTATTATCGGGGTAATTATCCCCCGAAGGCGGGGAGGTTTGTAGCCGTTTTTTACTATTGCGACTCAACCGGCCCCGCCTTTATGGCGGGGCCGGTTTTTTATGTGCGCCTCGCTTGTTCCCCGGGATATCTCAACCAGGATATCCGGGTCGTCCCGGCGTCTGAGGACACCCCCTCAGTAAGACCGGGATTCTCCGGCTGAACAAAGGCCGGAGCCGGAGGAGGGTCTCTCTGGCAGCAGGAAAGAGAGGCCCTCCTCCTAAAAATCCCTGACTCAAGTTCTCAAAACACTTGACATCAGGGGGCTAGATTTTATGATAAAAATTCATGATAAAAAGCCTGAAGTGTTGGAGGATGCAAATGGATTACAAGGGGACTCTGAACCTACCTCGCACCAGCTTTCCAATGAAGGCCAGCCTGCCCAAACGGGAGCCGGATATCCTGGCCCGATGGGAAGAAACGGGTCTGTATGAAAAAATCAGAAAGCGCAGCCGCGGGCGGCCCCAGTTCGTTCTTCACGACGGCCCCCCCTATGCCAACGGCCCTATTCATTTAGGTACGGCCCTTAATAAAATCCTTAAGGATATAGTCATCAAGTCCCGGGAAATGATGGGCTTTGACTGCCCGTATGTTCCTGGCTGGGACTGCCACGGTCTGCCCATTGAACATCAGGTTGATCTGGAGCTCGGATCGAAAAAAAGCGAAATCTCTCAGCTCGCAATGCGCAGGCTCTGCCGCGAATATGCTGAAAAGTACATCGAGATCCAGCGCGATCAATTCAAACGTTTGGGGACGCTGGGTGAATGGGACAACCCTTATCTGACGATGAACCCTGAGTATGAGGCCATAATCGCTCGCGAGCTGGGCAAGTTTGCGCTGGGAGGAAACATCTACAAAAGTCAGAGGCCCATATACTGGTGCGCCTCCTGCCAGACAGCCCTGGCCGAGGCCGAGGTTGAGTAC
The DNA here is from genome assembly GCA_019308995.1 of Deltaproteobacteria bacterium. Classification (NCBI taxonomy): domain Bacteria; kingdom Pseudomonadati; phylum Myxococcota; class Myxococcia; species Deltaproteobacteria bacterium. Next base: position 1,506 of record JAFDHD010000063.1, read on the forward strand.
GACGACCACACCTCACCCTCGATATATGTCAAGTTCAAGCTTATGAATCCGCCTGAAAGTCTCCATCCGGCCTTGGGGGGTGAGGAAGTCTATTTTGTCATCTGGACGACCACACCCTGGACCATCCCGGCCAATCTGGCTATTGCGTTGAATCCTGACCTGGAGTACGTGGCGGTCAAAGCTCAAGATGAAGTCTATATCCTGGCCAGGGGGCTCGTGGTTGAGTTCATGCTCAACCTCGGGATAAAGGAGTATAAAGTGGTGGCCGAGCTTGATCCCCGGAAGCTGGAGGGCCTCAAGTGCCGCCATCCCCTTTATGATCGGGAGTCCATCATCGTCCTGGGCGCCCACGTCACCCTCGAGCAAGGTACGGGCTGCGTCCATACCGCTCCGGGGCACGGCCGGGAGGACTTTGAGATCGGTCAGGAGTATCACCTCAAGACATACTCGCCGGTGGATGATGAGGGACGCTTCACTGCGGACGTGGAGTTCTTTGCAGGGCAGTTCGTCTTTGACGCCAATGAGCCGGTCAACGAAAAGCTGAAAGAGGTCGGGGCCCTCCTGGCCCGGGAAGAGATTACCCACCAGTACCCTCATTGCTGGCGCTGTAAGAACCCGATCATCTTTCGCGCCACCGAACAATGGTTCATCTCCATGCAAAAGAACGACCTCAGGGAAAAGGCCCTCAAATGTATTGATCAGGTGCGCTGGATTCCCCACTGGGGTCATGACCGTATCCATCTCATGATTGAAAACCGGCCTGACTGGTGCATCTCCCGCCAGAGGTCCTGGGGGGTGCCGATTACGATCTTCTACTGCGATGAGTGCGGTCAATGGCTCATTGACCAGGAAATCATGGACCATGTGGTGGCCCTCTTCGAGCGTGAGGGGGCGGACGCCTGGTTTACTCAGCCGGTTGAGAAGCTGCTGCCAGAAGGAACGACCTGCCCGCAATGTGGAAGCCAGAGATTCAGAAAGGAGACGGATATCCTGGATGTCTGGTTCGATTCAGGGGTCAGCTATGCCGGCACCCTGGAGGTCCGGGATTATCTTCCGGATCAGGCCGATTTATATCTTGAAGGCAGCGACCAGCACCGGGGATGGTTCAATTCCAGCTTGCTCGCTTCAGTCGGCACCCGGGATCGCGCCCCGTATCACAGTGTCCTGACCCATGGCTACGTCGTGGACGGTGACGGCCGAAAACTGTCCAAATCCCGAGGCAGCATCGCCACGCCATACGTTGAGAAGTACGGGGCCGAAATCCTCAGGTTATGGACCGCCTCGGAAAACTTTCAGGATGATATACGCATCTCCGATGAGATCCTAGACATGCTCTCAAAGTCCTATTTCAACATTCGCAATACCTGCCGCTTCATCCTGGGCAACATCTCCGACTTCGATCCGGCCAATGATATGGTGCCTCCGGCCAAACTGCCCGAAATAGACCGGCTGACCCTGCATCGCCTTCAGAGTTTGGTGCGAAAATCCAGAGCGGCCTACGAGGCGTTTGAATTTTATACTATCTACCATGCCCTGAATAACTTCTGCGCCGTGGACCTGTCCGCCTTTTACCATGACGTTCTCAAGGACCGCCTTTACACCTCACCGGCCAAGTCCAAACCCCGACGCGCCGCCCAGACGGCCATGTTTACGGTTCTGGAGACCATGGTCCGGTTGATGGCCCCCATTCTGGCCTTCACTGCCGAGGAGGTCTGGGGGCATATCCCTGATTTTCATGGCAAGACCGAGAGTGTTCATCTGACGGACATGCCTGAAGAAGAAAAGGTCCTGGTTGATAATAAGCTGGCCGGGAGGTGGGACCGGCTTCTGGATGTTCGTTCTCAGGTGACGCGAGTCCTTGAAGAGGCCCGCCGGGAAAAGATCGTGGGCCATTCTCTCGATGCTGTGGTAACCCTGTACGCTGATGATGAACTCCATGACTTTCTGACTCCTTACGCAGAAAGCCTGCGTGAGATATTCATCGTGAGCCAAGCGGAATTAATACGAGGCAAGCCTCAGGATGAGGCCAAGGCTACGGACCTGGCCGGGCTGGCCCTGGCCGTTTCCGCCTCAGAAGCCGCTAAATGCGAGCGGTGCTGGATCCATGACGAGAGTGTGGGTGCTGACCATCCGGGCATCTGCCAGCGCTGCTACCAGATCGTGAAGGCCTGAGCAGACATGGGCAAATGGCCGCGCCTGGCCTTGGTGAGCGGAGGGCTGATCCTGGCGGACCAGCTCACCAAGCTGGTCGCCACGAAGTGGTTGGAACAGGCAGGAGACAGCATAAAGATAATCCCCGGCCTCTTCGACCTGACTTATGTCCTGAATACCGGCGTGGCCTTTGGGCTCATGTCAGGGAATATGTCCGCTTTTCAAACCTTGCTCCTGATCGGACTGACCTTGCTGGTCCTGGCCCTTATCCTGATCCTGATTCATAAAACTAGCCCGGAGAAAAAACTCCTGCTGGGAGGGTTGTCCCTGGTCAGCGGCGGGGCCCTGGCCAACCTCGCCGACCGCGTTCGCCTCGGAGCGGTCGTGGATTTCCTGGACTTTCACCTGGGTTCAGCCTACTGGCCGGTCTTTAATCTGGCAGACACCGGAATCACCATCGGCACCATTCTGATTCTTGTGGCCTTCTGGATGGACCGATAGTCTATGTTCCCGATTTTATTAAAGATCGGCCCCGTAGCCATCTCCAGTTACGGCATACTGGCAGCCCTTGGTTTTATACTGGGACTGATCTGGGTCGTGCGCCAGGCAAAAAAAGACGGCCTAAGTTCAGAGGCCATTGCGGACCTGTCTTTTTACCTTGCTTTAAGCGGTGTTATCGGCGCTCGAATCTTCTATCTTCTTATCTCCTGGGATAGTTACGCGTCAAGTTTCCTTGATATATTTAAAATCTGGCAGGGCGGCCTCGTCTTTTACGGGGGCCTGGCCACGGCGGTTGTCGTCTTCATCATTTACACTCGCCGTAAAGGCATGCCTCTGTGGGAGACAGCGGATTTGTTTGCGCCCGGACTGGCCCTGGCTCAGGGCGTCGGCCGCCTGGGGTGTTTCGCTGCCGGCTGCTGTTATGGCCGACCGTCAAATCTGCCTTGGGCCGTTACCTTCAGCCATCCGCAATCCCTGGCCTTTCCCCAGGGTGTCCCTCTTCACCCGGCTCAACTCTATTCGGCCTTTTCATTATTCGGTCTGTTCGGGCTGCTGATTTTATTAAAAAAGCGCCGGGTCTTTGCCGGTCAAATCTTTTTCACCTATGCCTTGCTCCACGGTTTGATCCGCTTCGTTCTAGAATATTTCCGCAGTGACTTCCGGGGAGCGGGGCCTTTTGGGATTCTGACCTCGACCCAGGCAGCGGCCCTGCTGATCGTTATCATTTCCCCGATTATGCTGGTTTATCTTTACCAGAAGCACAGAGCGCCTGCATAAAAAAAGGCAGGGCCTGGACGGCAAGCCGATCGTTTAACGAATCACTTATTGATGGCGATGAAAAGATCTAGACTCTCGCTTCCAGGCCCTGCCCTGGAGCGTGTTTCGAGAGGCCCTGCCTCCCACTACGGGTGATGATTATCTTAAGCAGGAGACTTAGAACTTAAACATGATTTGAGGCAGAGTCTCAAACTTCAACAAGAACATGTATCGTTGTGTTTTAAAAAAAACGTTTTCACCCAGGCCATTGGAATATTATACGTTATTTTCTGCTGGATACTCTTTTCCTCTGAAACCCCTGGTCACTAGGAGGTATATCAGCGCTGCTATGAGGAAGCTGGGAATAGCGCCTCCAACCTGCAACTCTCTCCCGAGTTTGAACGTCACGGCTCCAATCGCCCAGCAGGCTATGGCGGTTAGATGGAATCCCCTTGTATACCAGTAGGCGCCTCGCGTAAACAGTGCCTCAGGCAAAAGAACCCGGTTCCGGGTGAAAAAGTAATCCACCAGGACAACCCCGAACAGGGGGCAGAAGATAAAACCGATCGTTTCTAAGAAGTGCGAGTAAGTTTGAGGGTACTCGCCAAAGATAAGAGCGATTATCGTACCAAAAGCGCCACCGAGAATGATCCCTTTTTTCTCCCCCAGCTTTGCGTAGATGTTCAAGGCCGAAACAGACGTGGAGTAGATATCCAGAAAGGTGGTTGTGAAAGTCGAAAAGAGCACGATGATCATGGCCGGCACGACAAGTCCGAAGGAGACCATGAGCTCCAGAACCATCACCTCAGGGGTGTGGGACTGCGTAGCTAAGGCGGCACTCATTCCAATCAGGTACATCCAGGAACTGATAATAAAATATCCGACCCACGTCCCCCAGAAGCTGCCTCGATCTCTTCTGGCATACCTCGAGTAGTCGCAGACCAGAGGGAGCCAGGAGATGGGCATGATGATGACGTAATCGAGGCCCAGCATAAAGGGGAGTTTGCCAGTCGCTTTGATCTCCAGTAAACTCCGAATCCCATACTCCTTGAAGACAATGTAGGTCATAACAAAGCAGAGCATAACCAGGGCCGTGATGGCAACGCGGTGCAGCCATTTCCAGTATTTGTATCCAACCAGAGCCCACACAGTTGTGACGACCCCGAGGACCACGATCCAGAACCTGGGTGTAAGGATTGAAGAATCCTTGGTAAAAGTGGCGGCTGCCTGCCCGCCGATCCAGACCATGACCGCGGTCCAGCCGATGAGCTGAAAGATATTCAGCAGGGCCGGCAGGTAGGAGCCACGAACACCAAAAGCCGGGCGGGTGCCGACCATGCTGGGGATGCCCCACCGGCTGCCGATAAGGCCGCCCAGAGCCAGGGGCGTGTTTCCGATGATGTGTCCCAGGATAATGACAACCAGCCCGGTCATGTAGCCCAGGGGCACCAGAATGCCTCCCGCCCATATCTCAGCCAGAGAAACGGCTGCTCCTGCCCATAAAAGAAAGAAATCGAAGCCATTCAATGTTCTTTGATTTTCTGGAACTGGTTCAATGCCGTTCATGAGTTGCCTCCATTTACTTTAAAAAGAAGATTAAAGACCAAGACCTTGCCAAACCTCATCCCTTTTGATCTCAAGAAAGCGGAGCGACTCCTGGCGACGTTCGAGCTCCGCGGGGTTGTTTAAAGCCTCTCGTTGATTTCCTGAGCCACTTTGCGGCCGGAAAGCAGCATTCCCCCAAAAACAGGACCCATGCGAAAGGAGCCGAAGGTGGCATTGGCCGACATGCCGCAGACATAGACACCAGGGAAGGCTTCCCTGGTGTGGGCCAGGGTATTGGTTTCAGCCACCTCGGCCCACATGGATTTTTCCCCTTCAATCCGGCCGGAGGCGGTCAGAAGATCGGCATCTACTTTCCTTTCAATGATCTTCATAATCTCCACCGGATGGCCCGTGGCCTCGATAACGTACTTGGCGCTGATGGTCAGGGGATCCACGTGCAGGCCGGCCATCTCCACAGTCGCCCAGTTTATGACCAGACCTGTCACTCGATTTTCGCGAATCATGACGTCTTCCACCGAGATGAGGTTAAAAATCCTGGCTCCAGCCTTGACGGCCTTTGAGGTTAGTGTGGAAACGCATTCTATAGAGTCGGCGGTGTAATAGTTTTCGATGTAATGTCTCGTGGTGACGCCCAGTTCCTCCAGGATCGGCCTGGCTTCCTCCTGTACCACGATCTCATTAAACATCATCCCGCCGCCCCACATGCCTCCGCCGACCGAGAGCTTCCGTTCAAAAACGGCCACCTTTCGACCGGCCCTGGCCAGGTCCCAGGCGGCAACCAGGCCGGAGGGCCCTGCACCGGCTATGGCAACATCCAGATCCAGACACTCAATAAACTTCTCGGTGTAACGCTCAATGATAGCCCGTGAAATGACGATCTCGTCCAATTTCATGATAATGCCTCCTTGATGTGCCGTGCTTTCAGGGAAGATACTACGGAGTCTTTATAGCGCCTCGACAGCTTCCCAAACGGCCTGGCGCCCACCATCCGGCGTGTTTTTTTTGAAACACAACCAAAAAAAAATACCGTTTCCACAGATGGAAAACGGCATAAAGATCATCCCCCGGTGCAGACACGGTGGGGTATTCGGCCTGACAGCCTCATCTTCTGCCGCTTCCCTTCGCTGGTATTATCCAGATCAGGTTCAAAGGGTTACCGGATCAAATTCCGGGTTCTCAGTAAACCGCCCCCAGCGACTCAAAAACTATAGCATTTACGATGAGGAAGGTAAAGGAGTTTATTGAACCGGTGTGATTTTTTTGCCAGCTGACCAGGATCAACTCCGGCCGTGAAATAAACCTACTGATTGATTTAATACCGCGAAGTATCGCGGATTTGGAATAATCCCTGAATAGAAATGACTCTAACACTGAGCTTTTACAGCCTCTTGAAGCGAAGGCCGGTTACAGGGATGAAAAAATTTGCTTTTATGCGGCGGTTCTGATACTAAGAGCCAAATTACGTTAATATACTGAGTTATGAACGACCCTGTGCGTTGAAACCAAGACTGAAAGGGTTATGCAGGCCAGGGGGCGGGAAAGCTACGGGTATCATGGCATCATTTACGGCCGGGTCTTAGTCTGCCGCTGACATTTCTCGGATCAAATTTCATGGAAAATGTAGACATAACTGAAGAAAAGCTTTACCGAAGAATAACCAACGCCTGGTGTATGTATGACTGGGCCAATTCGGCTTTTGCCACGACCATCATGGCGGCGGTCTTTCCGCCTTTTTACCGGTCCCTGGTCACTTCGGCCGGGCTGGCGGAAAGCACGGCCACCGCTTACTGGGGCTACACCACCTCCATCGCCCTGCTGGTCATTGCGCTCGCCGCTCCGGGACTTGGAGCCATTGCGGACTATACGGGCGGTAAAAAAAGGTATGTTGCCTTTTTCGCCGGCCTGGGGGTTCTTTGCACGGCCGCCTTTGTCTATATCGGCACCGACACCTGGCTTCTGGCCTCGCTCCTTTTCATCGGCGGTAACGTCGGTTTCGCCGGGGCCAATATCTTTTATGAATCCCTGCTGCCTCATATCGCGACCAAAGGCGACATTGACCAGGTTTCGACCAAGGGCTATGCGCTCGGTTATGTAGGCGGCGGTATCTTGCTGACAATTAATGTCATGTGGGTCATGAAGCCCGAGTGGTTTGGTATGCCTGACACGGGCTTCGCTCTGCGCGCCTCCTTTTTCAGCGTCGCGGTCTGGTGGGCCTTCTTTTCCTTCCCTCTTTTCCGGCGTGTGCCCGAACCGCCTGCCCTTAAAGAAGGGCGACCCGGACTCAATCCCGTAAGGCAGGGGTTCTCTCAGTTGGCCTCCACCTTTCGCGAAATCAAACGTTACAAACAGCTGCTTATCTTTCTCATCGCTTTCTGGATTTACAACGATGGCATCGGCACCATCATCAAAATGGCCACTGCCTATGGCAGTGAGATCGGCATCGGTATGACACATTTGATCGTCGCCCTCATCATCACTCAGTTCGTGGGCATCCCTTTTTCCTTCCTCTTCGGGTCCCTGGCCAAATGGCTGGGCGCCAAGCGGTCCATTTATCTGGCCCTAGCTGTCTATACCTGTATCTGTATTGCGGGCTACTTCATGAAGACGGCCACCCATTTCTATATCCTTGCCTTTCTGGTGGGCACGGTTCAGGGAGGCAGCCAGGCCCTGAGCCGGTCTCTCTACGCATCCATGGTCCCTAGGCACATGGCCGCGGAATTTTTCGGCTTTTACAGCACCAGCTCCAAGTTTGCCGGTATTGCCGGGCCTCTCCTCTTTGCCATCCTCAGCCAGGTCACCGGCCAGAGCCGTTTGAGCATCATCGCTCTGATCATCTTTTTCATCGTCGGCGCGATTTTGCTTACTCAGATGGATGAGAAGGAGGGCGTTCGCGTTGCCCGGGAAGCAGAGGCCCTAGCCGAGGGATAGACTCCGCCCGCTTTTCATTTTAAAAACCGATCGTCATTAACCCATGAGATGAGGACGGCGGTTTTCTCCAGCCCCTGATCCAGGGCTTTGTCGGCCCTCATTCAGTGATCATTAGACGGGGTGGCCTGAGATGTTGTATGATGAGATGGGTTTGTTTTTTGCTGAGGGGTTTGGTAAGAAAAGCATGCCCATCTTTGAGTTGTGTGGGCTTAGACCGAACAAGGAGAATTAAATGTCAGCAAGCATTGTCGAGCAGCTTGATCCCATATTCAGGCCAGAATCCTTTGCCGTAATCGGGGCGAGTAAAAATCCGGCCAAGTGGGGCGGCCGGGTGGTAAGCCAGGCGCTGTTTTCTGATTTTCGAGGCAGGATCTATCCGGTAAACCCCAGGGAGAAGGAAATTTTCGGGCTCAAGACTTATCCTGACGTGCTCGAAATACCCGATGATATTGATATGGCTGTTTTCACCGTGCCCGCCATTCACATGCCTAAGGTGATGGAAAGCTGCGTTAAAAAAGGGATCAAGGGCGGCATCATCATTTCGGCTGATTTTGCTGAAACCGGAGAAACAGGCAAGGCCCTTGAGGAGGAGACGGTGCGGATCGCCCGCGTCGGAGGGCTCAGGTTCGTTGGCCCCAATGGCAACGGAATATGGACCTCAGCCGTGGGCTTGAACATCTCTCCGATCCCCAAGCCGCCACCCGGTCCCCTGGCCTTTATCAGTCAGAGCGGTACCTTCCTGGGCGTGGTGGCACGGGACGCCCTGAACAAAGGGTTCGGTCTGAGCAAGTTCATCAGTATCGGCAACCAGGCCGACCTGACGGCCACGGATTATCTTGAATATCTCGCCCAGGATAAGGACACCAAAGTCATCGCTGTATACATGGAAGGATTCAAGGACGGCCGCCGATTCTTTCAGATGGCCAAAAAAGTTTCTAAGATCAAGCCCATCCTGATCTTTAAGGGCGGCACTTCGGCCTCAGGCGCCAGGGCGACCATGTCGCATACCGCCTCCATCGCCGGCGCGGACAAGGTCTTCGACGCCATGTGCCACCAGGCCGGACTCATAAGGGTCTCCGAGCTTGAGCACCTTTTCATCATGGCCGAGGCCTTAACCAGTCAGCCCTTACCTCAAGGACACAGGATCGCTGTCATCGGCACCGGTGGGCAGGGGGTGACCACCGTGGATTTCCTGGTCTCCCTGGGGCTCGAGGTTCCCGAGTTTCAGGAAGCGGATCAGCATAAGCTTAAAGAGGTCATGCCCCCACACGCCCCTGTTCCCAAAAACCCGGTTGACTTCGCCGCTGGCAACATGGAAGCCAAGGATGAAGTGCATGTTATAGAAATGCTGGCCTCGCTGGATTATATAGATGGAATCGTCACCAGTTTGCCATTGGACAGAAGTTATCGAGCCCTGTCGGTTGCTGAGCGGAAAAAGGCCTTGATCACGGCAGCGGATACCTTGGGCCGAATCCCTGAGAAATACGGGAAACCGATCATTACCCAGAAATGGTTTGTGCCCGAGACCATTCTTGACGTTATCCAGAGCGCTAAGATTCCGATGTATGAATCCTCTACAGATTGCGCTCGTGCCATGGCTGCGCTGGTGAAATATGCTGAGATCAAGAACAGGCCTTAACAAGGCCCGAAAAAGACGTCCAGAGACCTATAGGAAGAGGCAGATTACTGGATTAGGTCGCGAAAACGCAGGTTGAGGCGTCAGGGTAAAGAGATGAACCCTGATTGCATTGGAAAAAAAGAGATCCTTTGTTCCTGAGCATTTTTAGGCCGCAAAGATCATTTTCGTCCCGGCCATGTTAAAAAGAAATCTATCCGGCATCTCTTTTTCAATATGCATAATAGCCTTTCGGCCCGTGCAGTGAGTCGGCGCCACAAAATCCGGGTTTAGCTGCTTCAGAGCCTCGGTGGTTGGCTCCAGGACAGGATCAAAAAAGGGCGAAGGCAGATGAAAGCCGCCCATGATGGCAAAGACCTTATCCTGGCCCGTCTGCTCCCTGGCATAGTTTACCGTATTGATGATACCGGAATGCGCACACCCGGTCAGGACTACCAGTCCTTTATGCCTGACATTAAAGACGATAGCCGTATCCTCTTCGACCGTATCTATTTTCTCCTCCCCTTTTTCCTCATAAAAGCGATTTGCATCTCCTTTTTCAAAACCAGTCCGCCTCGGGACCGCGCCCAAAAAAAGAACGGAGTTCTCAAGGAGCGGATACGGTGTTTCTGTTTCTGTCAAAAGACATCCCGCGGCTTCAACTGCATCCCGAGATAAACTAGGGGCATAAAATTTATTATCCCCGGAGACCTTCCTGTATCGGGGGGCCCTGAAGGCAGCGGGATGCACCACAAACTCAAGATTGGTTCTGCCTACAAGCCTGGCAAGCTGCCTCAGCCCGCTATAATGATCCATATGACCGTGGGAAAGAGCCAGGGCTTCGACCTGGGTCAAGTTCACCTCCAGGGCCTCCGCGTTATAAGCCGCGCCAAATTCGGAAAACCCGAAGTCAAAAAGCATGCTGCGGGATTTCTCCCCTTTGAAGACGGTCACAAAAGTTGAAAAACCGTGCTCAGCGATAATGCTGTTGACCTCGCCAGACTGTTTGACCGGCCTGGCCCTTTTCAGCACCTCGGTATCGTCCCGGGTGGTGAGGTCAATACAGTTGTCCTGAAGTGTTAGAATCTCCACTCTGTCTAGTTCATTAATAGGCGTAATCATGATTGATCCCCCTGAGACATCTTTAGTGATCGGATTTAATCTGGTTCGTTTCTGCGGGCATTGCTGTATATCTGTTTATTTTTTATTTACCACGGGAAGATATTACCGGATATGATAACCTTGGTACAGTTTTTTATGAGATGATGAAGCAGAGTCTCAAACATTGGGATACGGTTTTGGTTTGCCTGCCAGGAAGATAGTTAAGATTGCAGTTAGATAGATGCCGATATATATTATCAAGGCGTAATGATAGCTGCCCAGGCGATCATAAATCAACCCGGAGATCAAAGCGCCGCCGGAACATCCCAGAGCCTCAACCAAGGACACGACACCTATAAGCACTCCAAAAGCGGCCAGGCCGAAGAAGTGACCGACCACCAGAGGCACAAGAACAACGACCCCTCCCATGGCGAAGCCGAAGACCGCCACGTAAACCCAGATCATGGCCATATTCTGAGCGGTCAAAAGGATGAGAACCCCCACTGCCTGTAGTCCAAAGCATAACATGGCGGCATAATGAAAAGGCAGCATTTCAGTAATCCGGCCGAAACTCAGCTTGCCCAGACCTCCAAAGCCAGCCGTCAATCCCAGAGCGGTCGCGGCCGCCGCCTGCGAGATACCGGCTTCAATAATCAGCGGCACCTGGTGTTGCAAGATCCCCATCTGGGCTAAGGGCGCTAAAAAGAAGGTGGCCGCAATCCAGTAGAAGGCCCTGGTCCGGAGCGCCGCTCGAAACGGCCAGCCATTCTCCTGTGCATCCATTGAAGCCTCCGCAGCCCCTGGAGAGAAATCCAGGGCTTCTGCTGATGCAGGCTCATCACCGTCAGGCCTAAGCCCCAGCTCAGCCGGACTGCTTTTTATCACAAACAGGGCCACAGGCAGGGACACCGCCCAAGTCAACAGCCCCAGGAAAATAAAAGAAATCCTCCAGCTAAAGTAAGAGGTGATCAGACCGACCAATGGCGCCATGACGAGGCCCCCGACAGCGATACCCACCATGGCCATGCCAATGGCTGTACCCCGTCTCCTGACAAACCATCTGGCCAGCAGGCTGCTTACCGGTATAAAGCCTATACCAGCCGTCGTAGCAGACAAGACGGCGTAGGACATATAAAAATACCACAAGGCAGGGGTAAAACTTACCAGAATAAAGGAGGCCCCGGATGCAACAGCAAAAACGGTCATGACCTTTCTCGCCCCATAAGTCTCGGTGATATGACCGATTAAAGGGCCAAGAAGGCCGTGCAGTATCATATAGATGGACATGGTGAATGATATTTCAGTCCGGCTCCACCCAAAATGCTCCTCCAGAGGCTTAATGAAGATACTAAAAGAGTAAAAGCCGGCCCCGGCGTAAAGAAAGAGAAGCACAAAACAGCCCGCCACGATCCATGTGCCGTAAAATATCCCTTTCCCCTGTCTCTCTTGCAGTATCATATATAAATCTTTTTTTATCTTATGCCGTCTTTCTTGGTCCAGCCTTATTAAAGCCAAGCCAGATGCGTGCAGCAACCATTATAGCGTTTTACTTGAAAGGCCTGAGTACGCTCAATCCACTGGTCTTGGAATCAAGACATACCGCCCCTTCAGCCAAGAGTCCCACGGATTTTAAGAACGAAAGGCTTGAATGGTCAAGTTGTTTTTTTTCGGGATCATCAGGAAAAACTCTGGCGGATTTTTTAATTTCATCAAATATCACCCCCAGGGTTTGATATGGATAAGGAGCAGGGTCATGATCACCGCTCTGAGGGTGAACTTAAGGCCAGATGGGAGGAAGGTTTTATTCAGAAAGAAAGAATCTTAAAGGAGAAAGCCAAAGCGTTCTTGTCTCATGAGCCATAAAGTTGAAGCTGCTCCTCATGCTCCAGAAACTCAAGCAACGGGTTTCTTTGCCGGTGCGGCTTTCGTTTTATGAGGAAATCTACATTATTCATCCTTGATCCTGCCGTCTTTTTCTTAAGCTCTGCAAAATGTATACGAACTCCATTCTTGCCATGCATATGGGAACGATTCATATCACCCAGCGATGGCAGAACCTGTGTTTTTGGAGGGATCAACCTGACTGTTTCTTGATGTGGTTGGCTGCCCGAAGCCTCAGTTAGAGCGGCTTTTGAAGATTTACGGGGTTCTTTGCCTTCGCACAAAGCCAGGATTTCTTCAGCCGACCGGCGCGTTTCAACGTCACTCTCATTATGAGGCGCCACCCGAAGCACCTCTTCCAGGGAGGTCATTCCTTTGGTGGCTTTGTAAAAGCCGTCTTCGAGCAAGGAAATGAGCTTGGCCGTCTGACGGGCGATGGTTCTGATGCGAGTCGAAGTCTGACGGGCAAGGATAGCATCCCGGATTTTATCGTTCACTATCAGCAGCTCATGGATGGAGGTGCGCCCCTTAAAACCGGTGTTGTTGCAATGAAGGCATCCCTTGGGCTCATAAAACTGGTGGTTAGCCGGGTTGAGGTCTAGAAGATGATAAGCCGTCAGTGTGCCTTGGTCAGGCACATGAGGTTCTTTACAGAAGGGACAGAGGGTCCTGACCAGACGCTGCGCCAGGACGGAAACCACGGTCGAGGAAATCAGGAAGGTATTGATTCCCATGTCCATTAACCGTAAAAGGGCTCCGGTGGTGTCGTCGGTGTGGAAAGAGCTCAATACCTTGTGACCGGTCAAGGCCGATTGGATCACGGCCTCAGCCGCGGTCTTGTCGCGGATTTCACCCACCATAATCACGTCCGGGTCCTGACGCATCATGGACCTGAGGTAGTCAGTGTAAGTAAGTCCTATTCTGGGGTTGAGCTGCGCCTGGACCAGGCCTTCGATGGAATATTCCACAGGGTCTTCCACGGTGATGATTGATTTATTCGCGTCATTGAGATGGTTAAGCGCCGCATAAAGCGTCGTCGTCTTGCCACAGCCGGTTGGTCCGGTGACAAGGATGACACCGGAAGGATATTCCAGCAATCCTTTGAACCATGCGTCATTGGTTGGACTGAAACCAACCTGATCGAGCTCCACCTGGGTGACGCGCTTGTCCAGAATCCGAATGACCACGTTCTCGCCGTAAACAGAGGCATAGGAGGATATGCGGAGATCCACGTCCCGATTATAAAAACGGGTCAGTAAACGTCCATCCTGATGCCTCCTTCTTTCGGCAATGTCCATTCCGCACAGGGCCTTGATGCGGCTGATAATGGATGGAGTCATAAAGGCGGGCAGATCGGTCTTGTGATGTAAAACTCCATCCAGGCGGTAGCGGATTCTGAGACGGTTCTCCATGGGTTCGATGTGAATATCGCTTGCCTTTTCCAGAATGGCATTGGTGATGAGATAGTTAACGATCTCAACGGCTGTGTCCTGCTCCTCCTCTGAAACATTCTTCTCTCCGATAATTAGGTCTTTCCAGTTTTTCCCCGCGGACTCGCTGTTTGCCTGAAAGCCTAAGAGCTGGTTGAGCCCATGTCTTATTTCCATGGGAGAAGCAATGGCCGGTTCAACCTTCTTGCCATAGATGCGTTCTAATTCACGAATGGTATTCTCGTCCAGGGGATTGGCCATGATGACGACCACTGTATCCCCCTTTTTGAAGGCAGGCACTAGCTGACGGCTCTGAAGAAAGCCGGGTTTGACGGCTTGAAGCAGGTCCTTATCAATGAACTGGATGTTTGGAACAATCTTGGGAACGCCCAATTGAATGCTTAAAGAATTAATCAGAGTTGTTTCCGCGATATGACCCTCACTGATGAGAACCTCCCCGAGCTTCTTGCGCTCTAGTTTGCCCCGCTTCAAGGCAGCGACAAGCTGATCCCTGGTGATTAAGCTAAGGTTGACCAGAAGCACTCCCAGGGGTATGCGTTTTTTATACTTCCTCAGCACGCGGGTCAGATCGTGCCTGGAGAAGAAGTTCATCTTCACACAGATTTCCCCTAAGGGCTGGTAGGCCGTCTGGCTTTTCTGAACCTGGCAGGCTTCCTTAAGCTCCTCCGGGGTCAATAAGCCTTCTCGAACGAATATCTCGCCGATCTTCAGGCGATGAGGAAAATCTATGGATTTATCTTGCTTTTTCTTCGCCCTGGAGTCTGAAGCGGCCTTCCTGGTTAAAGCAGACGGATGGCGCTTCTTTTTCTTACCCGTTTCCGGTTCAAATCCTTTTCTTGCAGTTCTCATGACTTATTCTCTCGCATTACAAGGCAGCCGTATTTCTATTCACCTGGCTGGCTTCAAAGATTTCTTTTCTCTGTATCTTGTCCAGATAGACCACCGGTTTCCTGGTTTTATCCCCGGACCAGGTCTTCTTCGGCTTGGCATGGGCCAGAAAGGCGTCTGGCGTTCGGTCTCGATTCGGGTCAAACTGACAAAGCCCTGTCGCCAGTTCAAGCCTTGCCGAGGGGTTGAGATATTTCGGGAGCTTTTTTGAAAGGAACCTGCAGATTGCCTTCTGAAGCCGCCTGGCTTTATCTGCCCGGGCCGACTTGAAGAGAAAAACAAAAGAGGCCGCGTCACGACGCATTACAACATCCGACTTGGAAGTAACATGCAAGGCAACCTTCCAGAGAAAACGTCTTATGGCCTGAACACGCTGCCTTTCCAGTCCTTTGGTCAGTTCTGCAAACCCGGGAATTTCAATGGTGAAGAGCGTCATGGGAACCCCGGACCGCTTTGATTTCTCAATCTCCCTTTCCAGGCGTTTGATAAAGCCGGCCATGGCCCCCGGGTTTGTGAAGGCGTCGAGCATGGATTGTTCCTGTAACATTTCGTAATAGACTTTTTTCTCCAGAACGTCCTGAATCAAATCCAAGATGTCTTCAAGGATTCTTCGCTCATCCTTGTCCGCATCCTCAAACCCCATGTTATTGAAAGCCAGAACACAGCGGCTTTGGCGACAGTTCTTCTCATGAATATAAAGTTCCTGAATTTCACGGCCGTTTTCTGCAATACTTGGGGCGTTAAGCACAGTTTGATGGATATGTTCTGGCTGAAGGCTTTGTTCAGATCTCTCCTCAAAGCTGTGAAGCATCGCTATCTTGATTTCATCCAGAGTCTTTTGGTCAAACCTCTCTGTTTGATAGAAGAAAACCTCTCCATGATCCTGAAAAGTGAGCAGAGCCACCCCAAGATTAATAGGGAAAAGCGAATCAACGATCCGCATCACGGCCCGGATGAGTCTGTCAAAAGAAACGGCCTTTACATCAATCAGGCCGATCTCGTTCATAATCTCCGCCTTTAAAAGCTCCCGCTCCATGATGGCGTTGCAGTGAGACAGGAGAGAGAGATTCCCTGCATCCGGGATTCTACTCGGGAGCGCCATACTGCGCCGCCTGGGAGTCCCTGGAAATAAAAACTGCCTGACGGCTCTTTCTAAATCAGATTTTTCCAGGGGCCAGCCAAGATAATGATCCGCTCCGGAAGCAAGGCACCAGTATCGCTCCAGGGGCCGCTCTCCGGATCCGGTAAGAATTATGGGAATGGATTGGGCAGATGGTTCAGTTTTCAAGACCCGGCAGCATTGAGCGCCGCTCAATTGCGGCAGGTCCGCCTCTAGTATGATCAGGTCGGGATATTCGTCAAAACATTTTTGAACAACTTCAACCCCGTTGATGCACAGCACCACCTGAAAACCCAGCCCTTCAAGGGTCTTCTTCAAGGAAGGCCTGAAAGACCTGGCAGCCTCACCTAAAAGGATCCTGTGTCTTTGTTGATCCATGATTTTTCCTCTCCCCTTATTTAAGCTTGGTTATGCCGCTTTTTTAACTCCCCCAAAGCACAACCCTGACTATGGATGAAGCAAAAAGAATACCAATTATTAAACGGCTGTGGCTGACGAAAAATCGGGCTCTAAGCAGGGGCCTGAAAGGCGGCGAATCAGCTCCATCGAGTTGGATGGGTGAGGTTGAGCCCAGGAGGTTTGGCAGCCTGATCAAGGC
The DNA here is from genome assembly GCA_019308995.1 of Deltaproteobacteria bacterium. Classification (NCBI taxonomy): domain Bacteria; kingdom Pseudomonadati; phylum Myxococcota; class Myxococcia; species Deltaproteobacteria bacterium. Next base: position 18,062 of record JAFDHD010000063.1, read on the forward strand.
TGGCGCGTCTAACATTGTATGGGGCTAAGGTTGAGAAAGGAAGTGGATACGGTTCAGGCTTCTCAGGATAAGGCCGTAAAGGGGAAGGCTTTAGCTGTTTCAATATTTTAATATAAATAACAGTAATTTAGATCAAATGTAAAACGCTCTTTCATAAAAGGCTTCGGTTTCAGATCTGGCGCATTAAGCCTTTAGATTCAGCTTTTGAGGAAAGAGCTTGCCCATGAATGTGGCTCGCTCAGCTTGGTTTTTTTCCTTTAAATCGGAAGTTCACCCCGATCAAATTGAATAAAGCTAATAATAACGGGTAATTAGTGCCGAAATGGCCTGATAATTGTAGGCATGTAATAAATGATTACATCACACAATAAGCTT
>JAFDHD010000064.1 GCA_019308995.1 Deltaproteobacteria bacterium
TGGATGGATATATGAAACAGACCCTTGAGGGTGTGAAGGCCCTGGAGAAACCGGCATTCATCGTCTTGGGGGAGGGTCGAGGCGGATCATTGGAGGCCGAGGCCCTGCGGCAGGAGATGCAGGCCAGATATAACCAGGCAGGCTTTGCGAGCTTCCCGTCCTTTCCCCTGGCCGCCCGGGTCATGTTCAGCTTGTTTCAGTACCGGACTTACCTGGAGGCCCATGGCCGATAAAGTCTAGAGCGGTTTAAAAATCGAATCAGGCCGCGTTTTTAGCTTTCTCTCCCTCATCAGGGAGAGGAGGAAGTAAGGCCCCCGCCTCACTCATGACTTCATGATAACGATCATTTACTTTAAATTTCGAGTTCCCTGAACCGTCGGTCCTTTGGGGAGCCTGGCCGGGCGGGCGAAAAACATGACCACCGCGGCCAAAAAGGTTGCCAGCCCGGTTAATAAGAAGGCGAGACGATACGTCCCGGTGGTGTCAAAGAGGTAACCGGCTGAAATAGGCCCGATCGCGCCTGCGAGCATGGTCACCGGCGTCATGAAGCCCTGGATTTTCCCCAGGGCCAGACGGCCGAAGTATTCGGCGCGAATGGCTGCCATCAAGGGAACGTTGCCTCCGAAACCAACGCCGAACAGGGCGATAAAGACATAAACCATGGGCATGGTGCGCGCGTTCATCAGGATCAGGACGCCGGTGCCCATGAGACTGTAGGAAACCATGAACAAATAGCGCTTGGTGATTATATCGCCCAAAAAGCCGAAGGAAAGTCGGCCTACCACGCTGACGAGAGTCAGAAGACCGATGGCGAAGGCGGCCTTTTCCATGGATATGCCCACGTCGGTCAGCGCCGGCACCGCGTGAACAAACACGACAGAATGGGCCATGCTTTGAAAAAAGAAGGCCAGAGATATGAACCAGAAGGCGGACGAAGAAAGAGCCTGCCTAAGGGTAAAATCTACTGTTCCCGAGGCTGTTGAGGGTTCTGCCTTGGCGTCTAATATAGAATCCTCCGCCTCCTGATCCTCGCTATCGGGTGGATCGCCGTCAGGCCTGAGCCCCATCTCTTCCGGACTGTCTCTGACCACCAGCGCCAGCGGTATCACTATGACCCAGATCGCGATGCCCATAACCAGGAAGGCGAAGCGCCACCCGTAATGCGTGATGAGCACCGCCACGATGGGGGCGCAGATCAGACCGCCGAACCCGGCGCCAGCCGCGAGCAAGGCATTGGCTAAAGTCAACCGGCGCTGAAACCATTTGGCAATCACGGTAAAGGCCGGGATGTAAAGCATGGCGCTCATCCCGATAGACAGTAAAAAGCCGTAGATCAGGTAAAAACCTAAAAGCGATTTGATAAACGGCATCAAGACAAAGCCGAGGCCGGATATGACCGCGCCGATGATAATGATGACGCGCGCCCCATACTTGTCCACGGCCCAGCCAACAACCGGCCCGGCGACCCCGCCCTCGACGCTGCGCAGGGAAGCCGCGCCGGCGGTCATGGCCCGCGTCCAGCCGAACTCGATCATCATGGGTTTGAAAAACACGCCAAAGCTATAAAGCCATGTCCCAAAGCCCAGCAGGCAGATGATGTGTGTCGCAAGGACAATCCACCATCCGTAAAATATCTTCTTCCTCATTTTTAGTTCTCAACAAACAGCGGAACTCAGCAGCCAAGGATCTTCCAACTCCTGTGGAAGCCTTCTGGAAAACAAGTGACTGGCGGAAATCTATAATATGGGGTAACGCCCGCTCAGGGCGTGAATGGCACCCATTTCCTGAATATAAAGAGTATAAAAAAAAGGAGCCTCCATGTAAAGCGCCTGTCTGGAAAATTGTGGGAAAATTGCCTGCGGAGTTTTGAAACATGGGTAATATCAATACTCCCTGAGGGCTCAGCCGGTTTTCTTACGCTTGCCACTCGTTCGTCCATCCCTGGACTCTTTTGCTCTGATTATCTTCGCCTTGTTCCTCCTGAACCGGCATCAGATAAACAGTCGCTTCAGAAAACCGCCTGAGCCCTTTCTGGACCAAGTACTTGTCAAAGGCGAGCGAAGCGAGTGCATTTTTCTTTGATAGTAAACTAAACGAAGGCTATCTCAATTAACGCTTCTCAGTATTACCTATGTTTGAAATCACGACACTGCTTGGAAAATTGGCTCAGGTGAGGAATGTCTTTAGAATATAGAGCCGGAGGCAGATTGGAGGTTGATTAGATCATCAAAAACTACAAATCTAATCGCCTATGATCCCAAGTCCTTTCAGAGGATAAATGACCGAGGTTACCAGACACCCGGCACGAGACGGCAACGCACCCGCGCGGCATAATCCCTGTAGCCTTCGAGTTCATTCTTAAGCGTCCTGTCCTCAAGCTCGGTGCGGACGATGAGAATGAGCGTCGCCAGCCCCGCCGGGACAGAGGCCCACAGGGAGCCAAGTATTATCGGTGTTGCAATGTTGAAAACCGTCCACCCGGCGTAACCGGGATGGCGCACGAACCGGTAAGGCCCGCTGGAGACAACGGTATGGCCCCGCTCAGTCTGGATTCGCACCGTCCCGGAAAAAAAGGCGTTTGACACCAGGGCCCAGTTTGCAAAGCTAAAACCCAGAACACCGATCGCCAGCGCGATCAGTTGGAGCGTCAGAGGAATCTGCAGCGACCACCCGAAGCGCGTGTCCAGCCCGGCAATGAGCAGCACAACCATGATCGAGGTAATGATGTAAAGACTGCCGAGTATCTTGTCCCAGCCCTTGGTGTCCTTTTTCATCTGCGCGCGTTCTGCTATCAATTCCGGGTTTCTTCTGATCAGGAAAAATGCGTTCACGCATATAGCGACTATAATGACGCTGAGATAGACCCACGCCATCCACCAGTCCAGGCGGCCCGAAGACAAGAACAAGATAGCCCCCTGGATTAGCAGTTGAACCACGATCTGAATCGCCCGCTTTAAAATCCCTCTGGTGATATCAGGTTTGTCATTTGGTAGTTTCAACGTATGGTCAGTGTTAATTTTTACCTCCCGGCATCTCAATTCCTGAGATCAAATCGAAACGGACGCCTGATCGGCTCTGGCGTTCTGTTTTTTTCCTTAAGCTCAGAATATGTTTCCTTTTCCTCAAACTTTTTCTATGCTAAATTAGCGGCTAAAAGATATTTTGTAAATTATTAATATGAGGGAAATTTAGGTAATGTCCGAAGAAATACCGTATCCTTGAAAAATATATGGAGAGGACTGACTTTGGCTGTTTGGCTTTTTCTCCTGATTTTAAAGCAGAAGCTTATCAGCGTAACCAAATATATCTCATGAAGTCCCCGGAGAAATGATGCGATATATCATTTACGGGGCCGGGGCCATCGGCGGCACCATCGGAGCGCGTCTTTATCAGCACGGGCATGATGTCGTGCTGATCGCTCGCGGTGCGCATCTTGAGGCCATACAGGAACGCGGGTTAATCTTTAAATCCCCGTCCGAAACAGTGACGCTGCCCATTTCTAGCGTCAGGCATCCTTCAGAAATGGAGTTTAAGACAGAAGACGTTGTCTTTCTGACCATGAAAACCCAGGACACTCTTGAAGCACTAGAAGCGCTGAGAGACCAAGCCGGGGAAGACATCCCTGTAATCTGCTCTCAGAACGGCGTGGCCAATGAACGGATGGCGGCGCGCCGTTTCAGCCGTGTTTACGGGATGGTCGTTATGCTGCCTGCCAGCCACATGGAACCCGGGATCGTGCAAACAGAATCCAGAACGACCACCGGTATTCTTGATGCAGGCTGTTTCCCTTCAGGTATTGATGCAGTTATCCAAGAGGTGACCGCGACCCTGTCCGCTTCCAATTTCAGCGCCAGCGCCGATCCCAGCATCATGCGCTGGAAGTATGCCAAACTGTTAATGAACCTGGGGAATTCACTCCAGGCCCTCTGTGAACCGCAAGGCAATGAAGCGCAGGACATCATGCGCCTGGCCACCCGCGAAGCACTGCACTGCTATGAAGCCGCAGGCATCCAATGCGCCAGCCGCGACGAAATGAACGACCGCCGCGCCGATCATATTCAGTTAGCGCCCATTGATGGCAGGCAGCGCTCGGGCGGGTCTTCCTGGCAAAGCATCGCGCGAGGCGCCGGCTCCATCGAGGCCGATTACCTCAACGGAGAAATCGTTCTATTAGGAAAACTGCATGGGGTAGCCACACCCGCCAACAGGGTGCTCCAGCAGCTAGCAAATCGTCTGGTTAAAGAAGGAGGCAGGCCGGGCAGCTATTCGGTGGGCCAGGTTCGAACGTTCGTTACTGAGGCCGGAGGCAAATTATAAGCGACAAACACCAGATCAGAATGCCGGTCAGACAGCGCCCTCCTGCCTGAATCGCTCGATATCAACGTATCTTCCAAATCGGTGCCTATTGGCTTAATGTTTAACCTTTTTCATTTTTTACCAGGGAAGCCGATTGATCCAGGCATTTTTCCAGGACGTATTTAAAATACTGAAAGCAGGTGATATAGATTTCGTCCTGGCGGTACCTTGCCTCGTCTTCTTCCTGGCTGAAGTCACATCCGGTCAGGCGCTGGCAATCCGTATCGCCGAACCGTTCGATAAAGCCCTGAAAAAGGTTATGCACAGATTCGATGGCCTTGGTCCTCCTTTCGTCTTCGACTCCAGGGGCCTGGGCTGAGTTTGTGCCATGGAGAAGTCCGAGTACGACCGCTCCTCCAAAAAGGGCGCCGCATATGGTCCTCCCCGTGTGAATAGCGCCCTGGTAACCTGTTGTAGCCCACTGAAAGGGGAAAGGGTCCCAGTCCAATTCCTCCCGCATGACCTGCAGGACCGCCTCGGCTCAGGTATAACCGCCTGCCATGAGCTTAACGCCTTGCTTCCAATGCCTTTCTAAACGATCGTCTGCCATGAATGTCTCCTTTATCTTCGTTTGATAATCAAAGGACTGCCGCTCCTGAATCCGTCTCGCTGACAGTCTTTTTCAGAACCATCAGGCTCTCTTTTTTCATTTAGCAAGCGGTATCCTGGATATGGCGGTCTGCGTCACGGTGCGCTCTGAGAATGATTTTTACCACTATGATGTATTGCCGTTCAGATTCACGAGAGGCTCAAAAAAGGACCTTATATCCTCATCGTTCATGACACCGATCCTTACGGCGAGTTTTGGCGAGAGCAAAGTAAAGCTCCCTTTTGACCTGGCACAGAGTTCCCCCTTCTCGTTGAAAATGAAACCCTCGATCAACGCTTCCCGCTTGCCGCAAAGATTAAGCACCTTTCCTTCCGTCTTTAACGGTTCACCGATATAGACGGTTTTGATGAAATCAATTGTCATGGTTTTGGTTAAGGTAATTTTCTTTAACAGATAAATAGCGGCCCAGCCCATGATTTCATCTAAAATGGTCGAAACAATCCCGCCGTGAACGACATTGTTATATCCGCACAGGTGCCTTGGCACGGTAATCCAGGAGTATACTGCTTTCTCATCCGTAAAAAATTTCATCTGAAGCCCGTAAGGATTAATCGAGCTGCAGGCAAAGCAGTTGTGCCTGTCACTGTTTGGCAATTCTATGTAATGTTTTTTATCCATTACCGAGTGTGTTTCCTTAATTGATATAGCATGGTTCACGGTTCATGAGGCAACTTTTTAATTGTTTTGTCCGAAATTTTCGGGATATAATATTATCCTTTTAATTTCGTAACATTGTATCTGGAGATTCGCTGCCAGGGAGAACCGTTCAATCTCGAACCAGGATTGCAAACATGATTGATTCACCTGAGACCTCGTCCGCATGGCAGACCAAACCGACCGATCGTTTTATCCTGAAATGGATCAAGTGTCATCTTTCGGCGCGCATCACGCCTCACCTTGTCCATCTCTCCTGGCTCCAGCCCTGGATGATCACCGTTTGTGCGGCGATTCTGGGGACGCTGGGCGGAGTCATTTTTGCCTTGGGCTGGGCCTGGCTGGCCGGGCTGTTAGCTGCCGCGAGTCAAATCCTGGACGGGGTGGACGGTCAGTTTGCCCGGCTCACCGATCGCCAGAGCTCGGCCGGGGCCTATCTCGATTCCGTGCTGGACCGTTACGCGGAGGGGTCCATGATTATCGGCCTGACGATTTACCTTGTTCGTCTGCCGCTGGAGTGGCCTCTGTGGCTGCTTCTCATCCTTGGAGCGCTGGCCGTTATCGGCAGCAACCTGGGCAGCTATGCCGCGGCCCGGGCTGAGTCACTGGACCTGGATTTAGGCCGGCACAGCTTGGCCAGCAAAGGCACACGAAGCATGGTCATGATCCTCTGCGCCTGGGGCACCCTTCTCTGGCCGCCTCTGCCTCTGGTGGCGCTTATCTATCTGGCCGTCCACCCCAACGCGGTGGAGATTGCTCAGATGCTGCGTGTGTACCGAAAGTATTCCTGAGGTTTTTATGATCGAAACCGGCGTCGTTCACGGTCGTTTCCAGGTTCTGCACAACGACCACCTCAAGTACCTCCTGGCGGGCAAGGCTAGATGCCGACACCTCGTTGTCGGCGTCACGAACCCGGACCCTAGTGTAACCAAAGACGAAAAGGCCGACCCGAACCGCAGCCAGCCCCTGGCCAATCCTATGACCTACTATGAGCGTTATGTCATGGTGCGGACCGTTCTAGTTGAGGCGGGCCTGTTAGAGGAGAGCTTCTCCGTGGTTCCCCTGCCCATTAACCTGCCAGACCTTTATCATCATTACGTGCCTCTGGAGGCGACTTTTTTCCTGACTATTTACGATGATTGGGGCCGCAAGAAACTCAAACAGTTCCAAAAGCTGAAACTTAAAACCGAGGTCCTGTGGGGAAAGCAGCCTCATGAAAAAAGGATCAGCGGCACCGATGTTCGACAGCGCATGGCCAACGGGGAGAAATGGGAGGACCTGGTGCCGCGGACAACCGCCGCCCTGATGAAAAAGTGGGATATTCCCGAGCGGCTGCGCCGTCTGAGCAGTCTCTTCCCTTGACGACCGGCCCTGAGATCTCTTTTGGCCCTGCCTTGGGCGCGAAGATAATCTTTGAAAAAAGGTGAGCAGGTTAGCTTCAGGTCATGGGTTGACCCACGGTGTCAGGTTTTAATTGTGTCAGCCCCGCAATCACTGCGGCGCTTACGCCTCATCCCGCCAGGGTGTGCTTGCGAATCCATTGATAGATCCAGCGCGGATTATAGTAGTGGCCCATGGTGTAAAAGCAGGTGGAGGAGCATGAAGGCACGCATTCTTTTTTGATCTCGTTCAGCCTCTCCTCGTCAAATTTCGGCTCCCAGATTCGGCCCCAGTCGTAATCGTAGCTCATGAGGTCGAAGCAGGGCGAGAGGGTGCCATCCGGACGGATCAGGGCGCCGTTGTGGCCGGCGCGGCAGTCCCATGGCTTCATCTGCCCCCGCATTCTGTCCTTGAATGATTGAAGGTGGGCGATAGAGTTGACCATGCCCCAGCCCTGGCGCTGCTTTTCGCTGAGCCAGTCCAGGAGTTCGTCCACCTCCTCGTACTGGTCCGGTGTAATGCTGAGATAATCGTCATCCTGGTGTTTGTAAAAGTCCACGTTTATTAAGCCCTGGGGTGGTTCGTTGAGATGGTAGTCAGTGCCAATACAGTTCTGGTGAGCGATTTCGGTTAGCATCTTTACGTCCTTGATGTTGGTGCGGCAGATATTGATATTGAAGAAGAGGATGTATCCGTATTTATTTTGTTTCTCAACGAGGTAGCGAAACTGCGGCTCGATACTGAGAAGCGCCTTGGGAAGGCCCTTGCGGGGGGCCACACAGTCCACGGCGAGATTGACGGCGGCCACACCCGCCTGACCCATCTCGTCAATAAAGGCCCTGTCCATCAGGTAACCGTTGGTGGGAAGGTATATGAACAGGCCGTTTGACGCGCCGTAGCGGATGACCTCCAGGATGAAATCCTTACGCACCAGCGGCTCGCCGCCCATGATGGCAATGACCCGGCAGCCGATGGACTTGAGCCAGTCCATGGAACTTTTGGCCGTCTCCAGATCCATGCCCGGCTGGTCATTGTTAAATTGAAAGCAGTAATGGCAGTCAATGTTGCACTTCCAGTCAGTATAAAGATAGCATAAAACCGGCCTGAACTCCTTGGCGTGGACGCGGGTGAATACATAGGGTATGAACCAGCACCTCACGGCCCGCACTCCGTTTGCGCTTTTATATCTCAGTGTCTCCAGCATTGTTTCCCTCCTGAGACGCCGAAAGAGCGATTTTAACCTGCCTTCATAAGATATATGTGGAAGGCTTACGCCAATAACATCTTAAAACCGAAAAACCGCGAGACCATTTCAATTATTCACAGCTTCAAGGTGTTCCTTTCACGGTTTCTTCCTGAATCCTTAAAAGAGTCATTTCAGCCAGGCGATTGAGAATCCATGAAAAAAAGATCATAAAGACCTGCTCATGATCATCTGGCATGACTAGCATATTTTCTATAATTATTTTTCATTGTGACAGTCCAGGCCCATTTGTCAAGAGGCGGCTAAAGAGGATGGTAAAATACATTCCGATTGAAAGGCCAAATTACTTGATATAAGTGACGCCGGTATCTTTTGGAGGGTGGAGCGTGCCAAGCTTGGAGGCATATTCCATAAAGACCTCGGTATCTACAAATCCCGTATCATAGCGGTATCTGGAGGTCTTTCGCAGGACATGGTATCCATCACCGCCGTTGGCCAGGTAGCTGTTGGTTACTATCAAATAGGCGGTCGTGTCGTTCAAAGGTTTCCATTTACCTTTTTCGTTCTTGATTTCAACGCTGACAATGCGCTCTCCTTGCGGCCTGGTCATATCAGCTCTATAACGCGCCCCGCCGACGTAAGGAAAAGCGGAGCCAGGTTCGGTGCGGATTATGATCCAGCGTCTTGAGGGTGACTGGACAGGGATACGCCTCATGTCATTTTGTGATCACAACCCACAGCCCCTGCCAGTCCTCGGGAGGTGAAGCCATGAGAGCCTCGCATTTTTTGATGTAAGCAGCCGCAGGGGGGTCACGATGCTCGATGGCAGAGAAAACCTCTATCGCTTCTTCGAAGCGGCCCTGGTAAAACAGGTCCAGCCCATGAGCGAAGGCTGCCAGGACCTCCTTTCTCCACTCGTATGCTTCGTGAAGCATGGGCTCATAGATCGTCACCGATTCACGACGGCCGATTACAACCACCCGCGCCAGCTCTCGCACCATAAACTCTTCGCCCAGGAGGTCGCGTGTGGACTGAGAGATTACGGTGTAGGTCCCGAATTCCTTGTTTATGCCTTCAAGCCGTGAGGCAAGGTTCACGGCGTCGCCAAACATGGTGTAATCGAATCTGGTATGCGATCCCATGTTGCCCACCACGGCTACGCCGGTGTTGACGCCGATACGCATGAACATATCCCAGCCGGTGCGCTCACGATAAATAGGCCTGATTTCAGCAAGCTTGGACTGGCAGAAAAGCGAGGCCCTCACGGCCTTGACCGCGTGTTCCGGAACATCGAGCGGCGCGTTCCAAAAAGCGATGATGGCGTCACCCTCGTATTTGTCCAGGGTCCCGCCGTGAGCGTGAATGATATCGGTCATGGCTGAAAGGTAGTCGTTAAGGAGCATGGTCAGGTTTTCCGCGGTCATATCTTCAGACATGGTGGTAAAGTCGGCGATGTCGGAGAAGAAGATGGACAGGACCTTTCGCTCTCCGCCCAGCTCAAGTTTTTGCGGGTTCTGGATAAGCTGCTCGATGACCATAGGGCTGAGGTACTGCCTGAAGGCGCTCTTGATGAATCGCCTTTGCTGTCCCTCGATGGCGTAGTTGGCCATCAAAGCCGAAGCATAAGTGGTGAAAACAGCCAGTTCCAGAATGACCAGCGACAGCCAGAAACCTTTGATATACAGCCCAATGGAAAGCAGAACGGGAAGGCTAAAGACCACGAGACCGATGATGATGCTCTGGAAGGGAAGGCTGAAATAAGTGGCTAGGAGCGAACAGGTCAAGGCTGATATGATAACCAGGCCGATGGTCAGCCAGGGGGGGACGTGGCGCATGAAGTCGCCGGAGAGAAAGTTGTCGAGCAGGGTGACGTGAATTTCCACCCCGGGATAGACGCCGCTCACCGGCGTGGGCCGCAGGTCATACAGTCCCGGAGCGGAGAAGCCGAAAAGAATATACTTGTCTTTAAAGGCCGCTTTATCCCGAATGACGGGTTCCAGGCCCGCGAGGACACGGATTTCGGACTGGAGGACTGCGGCAGCGCTGTAGGCCTTATGGGTGCCAGACGGGCCCCGGAAGCGTAAAATAACATCACCCTGATTATCAATGGGAATGGAGCGCTGGCCGATGGTCAGTCTCCCCGGCTCGATGCGCATCGGCGCGTCAGGGTTTGCCGCCAGGTACGCCCCCAATCCCAGGTAAGGCAGGACCTGGCCGTCAAACGTCCCGAAGAGCCTGACGCGGCGGAAGATGCCGTCCGGGTCAGGTCTGGCGTGCACGTTGCAAAGAACGGCCGCATTGCGGGACACCTCGGGGATGGGCATGCTGGCTCGAGGCAGGGTTATCCCCCGGGCTTCGGTTCGGACCAGCCAGCTCTCCAGGCCGATAATTTTGAATTTAGGTGAAGCAAGATGCGGGGGCCAGCTCGTCTCGCTGCCAGTTGTGCGCCCCAGGTGAACCGAAGCGGCGAAGCGGCCGAACTCAGAGATGGCCGCGCCGAAGCTGGCGTCGTCCTCAACCCCATACTTGGAGGGCTCGGAGAAAATGACATCAAAAGCCAGGGCCTTGGCCCCGCTCCGATGGCAGTAGTTCGTAATGGCGCTGTAGGTTTCTCTGGGCCAGGGCCAGCTCAGCCCGTGTGTGTTTTTTGCCCAGTCCAGGCTGTTTTGATCCAGCAGGATCAGGCGGATTTCATCTGTGGCTTGGCCGGGTTTGGCCAGCATGGAGACGCGCCAGTCCCAGGTCTTGGCCTCCCAACTATCGAACCAGCCCATGGTCCACAAAATCAGGGCCAGGGCCGTGCCTCCCAGGCAAAGGAAAAGGCTTTGGATGAACTTTTTCTTGCCTGGGCTCAGGCGAACAGGCATTGATTAAACGCTCCCTAAAGCCTTTAAAAACCTGTCTTGCCGGGCTTTTGGCCTTTTGACCTCGGGGTGTGCAGAGATAAAATCCTGGAGCCCGGCAATCCTCCAGGACGGCGAGGGATGAGTTCTGGCAAAATCTAGACCGCCGGGTTTGAGCTTTTTTTTCATGACCTCCAGCATGTCCACCAGGCCGCGGGGGTTGTAGCCCACCCGATCCAGGATGGCCACGGCCGCGTGGTCGGCGCTCACCTCAAAGGCGCGGGAGTAGCCGCGGCTGATCAGGGTTGAGGTGATATCGTGGATGGAATCTTCGAAAGTCTCGGTCAGCCTGGCCAGTTTCGCACTGCCAAGGCCTTTGGCGCCTTTGATCGCCAGGGTCGTCAGGGCGGTCGTGACACGCGAGGTCTTAATGGCCTGCAGGCCGTGTTTATACTGGATGTGTCCGATTTCATGGGCCAGGACCGCGGCCAGGGCGTCCTCATGCTCACAGCACCGAAGCATTCCCCGGGAGATGAAAATAAGCCCCCCTGGTGCGGACAGGGCGTTGATGTCATCCGAATCCAGGATGAGAAAGTGGTATCCATTGAAGGTCTCGGGCAGTTCTGAAAACCGGGCCAGGGTTTGACCAAGCACGTTCAGGTACAGGGTGGCTTCCTGGTTTTCATAAGGCCTGTACCGTTTGAGGATGGTCGCACCCACGGCCCGGCCGATGTAATATTCCTGCTCCGGCGTGAAGTCCCTGAAGCTTCTGGCCGCCTCCTGCACGCTCTTGTGAATGGCCTCTGCCTTGGTTTCATCAATAGCACCGGCTTTCACACCCAGTGTGGTGCCTATTTTGGAGGTAGCGGTCATAGTGGTGGCGCAGCCGGAAACGGCCCCGGACAAGGCAGGGGCGACTCCAAGACCCAGAACGGCCCACCGGCCGGTTTGGCTCAAGAACGCTCGTCTGCTGAGGCCTGTCATGGGGCACCTCCTTCAGGACCTGAAAGACGCTCTTTCTTCGGCGTAAGCTCACCCTCTTTTAAAAACCCGGATATCTGTTCCTGGGAGACTATGATTTGCTCCATGCGGTCTATTATGATGTAGTCGAGGTCCTGATGCTTGCCTTTGAACCGGGCTTCAACGTGTTCATTGAACCCCTTGCCTGCTAAGGCCAATTCATCGCTGGTAGCCGCCTCTTCGACATCAGCAGCCTCAGGATCGAGGATGATCTTCTTCCTGGTCAGGGCCGACTTATGCATCCAGCCTTCCCCTTCACCTTCAGGCAGCCTGACCTTGGTCCAGCTGCCTTGTTTACCCCGCACCCTGATCCGGTCGCCATAAGAGAGCGTCGCCACGATCTCGCCTAAAAACGAAGGCCGGGACCGAACATGTCCCTTCTGTACCTGCACGCTAACAAACAGTAATTTATCCTCAACCGCGGAATAACCGGTCTTGACTTTATCCACCCCTTTTGCGCTTTTCTTTTTGAATATATCCAGTTTATCCAGCAGGCTCCGGCCCTCTTCTTTGAGTTCTTCCGCCATATAAGGGTCTCCTTTCGGCTGAGATTATTTGATGCAGTACAGGATTAACCGTGTTCTTATAAATTAAAATAAACCCATTTTTGTGTCAACGGAAAAGACATCGCCGAATCGGTCTCCTGAGTCTTGGGCAATTTATACTAAACTGCGATCAATCATATACTAATGTATCATCATTGCTTCGATTCTAAGAAACTATTTCTCCTGTTTCAGAATTTAATAGTATGAAATCCAAGAAAAATACGGGCGGGGATAAACCCCGCCCCTACAATACCGATTTAGAGTTTTAGAGTAGGGGCGGGGTTTATCCCCGCCCTCTTCCAAAACTTGAAAACAGTTTCTTTGTCAAATAACCCTACGGCTTCTGCCAGAGGGCCGGTACATGCGCATCTGGAATTTCCCCAAGCCGACCATTGCGCAGATTCACGGCTATACCCTGGCCGGGGGATGCTATCTCCAGATGGTGTGCGATATCAGCGTGGCGGCTGAAGACGCTGTCCTCGGACATCCCCTTGGTTCGCAGGGCGTGAGCAGTATGCCTTTGTGGCAGCTTCTATTAGGGCCGAAAAAGGCCAGGTATCTTTTATTTACCAATAAATTTATAGACGGCAAGGAGGCCGAACGGGTCGGACTGGTCAGCCTGGCCGTTCCTCCGGATCAGCTCGAGGAGACCGTGAACCAAATAGCCTCCCAGATAGCCCAGACGCATCCGACGCGTCTCTTTTATTGCAAGGAATCGCTCAACACCAACCTGGAGATCATGGGCCTCGGTGCTCTCTTCCGTTATCACGGCCAGCTGAACGCCCTGGGACGACTGAAAAGACCTGAATAGCTGTGATCGCTTTTAAATTGATTTCTCCTCCCGGTTCTTAAGGGTGACATACCTGATCGTACGAGTGCCAGAAGCCCCTGCCGGTGAAAGGCGGGCACCTTTTTAATTTGACAATCAGTAACTGCCAGAGTAGTCTGATTTATTAATACCCGTATAATTTTGCACCCAACTCATAACCTAGTTTAATAATTAAGAGAGGTGACCTAGCATGGCAGCAGCACCTACACCGGCGGAAATATTTGACATGATGGCCCAGGCCTTTAAACCCGAGGCGGCTAAAGGGGTCGAGGCGGTGTTCCAGTATAGTCTCTCCGGTCCTGCCGGCGGTGACTGGAATATCACCATCAAGGACCAGAAATGCGAGATCAGGCAGGGTCAGGCTGAAAATCCCACCACTACCATGAAGCTGTCGGACGAGGATTTCGTCAAGATGATTACCGGGGAACTGAACCCCATGATGGCCTTCACTTCGGGCAAGCTGAAAATTGAAGGGGACATGATGAAGGCTCAGGTCCTGGCTCAGCTTTTTGAGGCGCCCCAGAGTTAGGGCCAAAAACTCCCCGCGTCTCAAAGTTCGGCCCCGGCCTCAGGAAACGCCCGGATGCCGGGGCTGAACTATGGATGTGTGCAGAATCTATCTGTCTTTGCATTAATCGGTTTTGGCGATTTCCTGGCTACCCTTTTTCACTGCCCAAAATGGCCACCGCGCTGATCTGGGGCGGGCCGCCAAAGGTATGAGCCAGGCCGAGCCTTGGGTTTTTGATCTGCCTTTCTGGCAGATCCGCCTTGCCTTGGAGCTGTTTATAAACCTCATAGGTCATCCTGAGCCCGCTGGCGCCAATCGGGTGCCCGAAGCATTTCAGTCCGCCGTCTATATTGACGGGCAGTCCGCCCTCGCGGGTAAAAAAGCCTGCATCAACATCTTCCCTGGCAGACCCCCTGGGACTGAAGCCGAAATCTTCGTAGATCAGGAGTTCGGTAATGGAGAAGCAGTCATGCACCTCGGCCACGTCCAGCTCCTCCCTGGGGTTCTTAATTCCGGCCATCTCGTATGCCTTGTGAGAAGATTTGACCAGGGAGTCAAAGCTGGTCCAGGAAAATCCCGGTCTGAAATGAGGCAGCATGGAATCTGTGGCGATGCCGAATCCTTTGAGGTAAACAGAATCGGAGCGGAAGTCCCTCGCCTTTGCGGCGGTGGTGACAATGGCGCAGGCTGCGCCGTCGCTGTTGCCGCAGCAGTCAAAGAGACCCAGGGGCCAGGCGACAATCGGGGCCTTGAGGACCTGTTCCACCGTAATCCTGTTATGAAAATGCGCCTTGGGGCAGAGGCTCCCGTTGTCGTGGTTCTTGACCTCGATCTTGGCCAGTGTTTCCTTGCCTTGTTCTATACTTAAACCATAAGTCTCAAAATAACGCTGGGCGATCAGCCCGAAAGACCCGGGGGAGGTGCGTCTGGCCTCGTAAACCGGGTGCATGCCTCGCCCGGTTCCCAGGCCGGGGTATCCTGTGTCTTTCAGTTTTTCGACCCCGATGGCCAGCACCAGGTCAAAGGCCCCGCTGGCCACCGCCATGCAGGCCTCGATCAGGGCGATGTGCCCGGAGGCGCACCAGTTTTCATTACGCAGGATGGGGATATCGCGCAGCTTTAAGGCGTCGGCGACCGTGGTTCCACCGACGCCGATCACGGAAGCCATCACCTGGGCGTGATAGCAGGCCTCGATATCCTGCTTCTCAACGCCGGCATCCTCAAAGGCTTCATAGGCGGCCTCAATGGCCAGGTCTTCCGTGCCTGCGTCCCAGCGTTCGCCAAACTTGGAACATCCCATGCCGATGATGGCGACTTCATCTTTAATACTGCCCATTACTTATTACCTCCCGTATGAAGCGGTCTTAATTTCCAGAAATAATTATGCATGCCCGAGCCCTCGTAAATCCGCCTGAAGGTCAGGCCGACAGGCATGCCTATCTTAGCCTCGGAGGGGATGCAGTCTGTCATCATCGAGTAAAATCGAACCTTTTCCTCCCCCAGATCGGCAATAGTCTGAACCACCACCGGGTCGTCACTTCTGCCAGCCAGATTGTCCAGGGTAAAGGTAAAGACCGCCCCTTCGAGGCCTGATATGCGGATTTCTTCGTAGCTGTCTTTTGCATGACAGTTATTGCAAATGCGCTGGATCGGAAAGCTGAGCGTGCCGCAGTTCAGGCACCTGCTACCATGACACCTCATGATGCTGTTGCGGTCCCGCCAGGTAACGGTGGCCGACGGAAAAAGACGGAAAGGCTCACCGGGCGCCGTTTCAACGAGGCCCTTGTAGCTCAGGAACCGGGCGTAAGAGGTGAGCATCAGTTTTTGGCTGAGGTACTCCTTTAGCCGGCGCTCATCTCTTTTCTTTTCGATCTCTTCGGTGACTTTAAATACCATGGCGTCAACGCCGTCAGCGTAATTGGCCAGGAGCAAGATGTCTCCGGGACTTGACTCCTCCAAGGCGCCGACCAGCATGAGCAGGGGATGCGCCGCGCCGGTATGCCCGATGTTAGAGAGCAGGGGGTCCTGCACCTGGGTCTTGGCGTCAAACCCGAGCCGCTGTATGAGCCTGCGGTGCGTGCGGGCATCCGGGGCGGGCAGGATGGCCCTGGTTATATCCTTGGTCTTAAGACCTAATTTATTTAAAATCCCGCTAACGGCCTCGACCATATGATTGGCGTAGCCTTCACCCAGGATAAAGCGCCCCTCCCACGTCCTGACAAACGTGTCATCAGGATTTCTCCAGACGTCATACATCTCATTGCAGATGGAGTAGCTGCCTTCAAAGGTAGCCAGGACATGGTCCTGACTGACCAGGATCGCGGCGGCGCCGTCGCCAAAGGCCTGTTCCTGGTCTGACCTCGGATACCCGTTTCGGCAGTCAGCCGCGGCCACAAGGACCTGCTTCATGGAACCGCTTTTAACTGAATCAAGGGCCGCCTTAAGCGCCCCGGTGCCGGCCCTGAGGGAGTGAGAAAAATCAGCCGTGGTTATTTCCCGTTTCAAATCCAGGGCCGTGGCCACCAGGGCTGCATTCAGTTTTTCCCGGTAGACCGGGCTGGTGGTCGCGAAAAAGAGGCCTTCTATCTCTTGGCGGCCTGAGTCTTGCAAACAGTTGACTGAAGCCTCGACGGCCATGGTGGCGCTGTCTTCGTCGTTGTTGGCTACCGTTCTTTCCCCGCCCATGGAAGCGCGGCCCCATATCTCGGCCACGGTCCCTCGATCCAATCTAAAAATGGGCAGGTAGCTCCCGCACAAACCGATTCCAACAGTATTCATGGAATTTCCTCCTTGCGGTCTTTTACTCTTTTCAGGTATCTCTGAAAGGTCCGGCCAGTTTATCTTCCCTCAAATGACGAACACCATGCCAACATCCATTTTCTCACTCCTTCTTCTTCAGGGTTTCGTTATCCTTAAAAATAATCTGGGGTGAGCGGACGCAGAGCCTCTTAATCGCCAGGTGTCATTGAGTCCTCTTCCCCTAATGTTTATCCCCTTATAAAGTCTTTAAAATAGTCTAAAGAAACCTTAAAAGTTCTGTCAAGCACGAAATACCTCTGCGGAAAATGCGACGGTATGCCGTCACCCCACAATCACTGAACGTTAAAAACAATAATTAATCTCTTGACAAAAATATACCCTTTCATTATTGTTTAGCCGTTCCATTATAAATCTGGCTAAAGCAACCGTTAGAACCGCGGGTTGGTCTTTATGATTTCGCGGAGTGCGTGTCTTTTACACGAAGTACCTGTAGTTTAAAAAGGTAATTTTTTAGCTTCGGAAGCGTCGTTTTCCGGGGAGGCGAGAGATGTAATGTGCTCAGAATCCTCGGGAGTATGTTTTGCCTGTGCCTTAAAACGCCTTGACAAGGAGGTGAAAAAGGAGAGCAGTTGGGGTTTTGATCTATCTTTTGAGGCGGGAGCGGCTGGCAAGGGCGAGCTTTTCCACTCTTCTTTATGAGGAGAAGGAAGCTTCTTTTAAGCCTCTGCCCACCTAGCCGGATTGAGAAACCGTGTCCAGGGGCGAGCCCAAGGCTCACAGACAGCGGTTAATCCCTTGACACCCAAGAGGAGGAGCAATCATGAAGAAGAGATTATTTTTCGTTGTGTCAATTATTTTGGCTCTTGTTTTATGCAGTCCTGGTTCCGTTCTAGCTAAAAAGATCATAGTCCTTGCCCAGTTTCCCATGAGTGGACCGGTTGGCTCCCTGCCAGAATTTGGATGGGGATTCATTGATGGCATGAACTGGGTCAATGACGAGGGCGGTGGCGTAAATGGCAAGAAGATCACCTGGTATTTGGAAGACATGCGTTACAGCCCCACGGTCGAGGTGGCCAATTTTAACAAGCACGTCGCCAAGCATAGCAAGGATGAATTCCTGCTGGCGACCGGATACATCACCGGCGGCCTCAAACCGTTGATAGACAAAGTCAACAAGGAGGAAAAGATCCCGTGGCTTGACGGCTCTTACTCCTCAGAGATCTTCGGCGCGGAAGGCGGCCCATCCAAGTATCCGTACTACTACTCTTTGGGGGCGACCTATGGTAATCAGATAAAAATACTCATGAAGTGGATCAAGGAGAACTACAAAGGCTCTGGAAAGGCGAAGGTCGGCTTTGTTTACAGCCCCACCGCCTGGGGCAGGGACGGTATCCCGGAAGGAAGGGCTTATGCCAAGAAGTTGGGCCTGGACATAGTGGCGGAGATCGAGTATCCTTACAGCGCCACGACCGCCACTACCGAATGCATGACCCTGCGTAAGGCCAAGGCCCAATATGTGATCTATCATGGCTACTCCGGGGCTGGGAGCTACACGGCTATCTTCTTCAAAACCGCTAAAAAAATTCTCAAAGATGTCCAGCTCATGGGAACCCACTATACCACCGGAAGATTTCCAATCCTGGTCTGTCAGGAATCTTATAATGGGTATGTTGGAGT
>JAFDHD010000065.1 GCA_019308995.1 Deltaproteobacteria bacterium
AATTCCAATGTAATATTCCATCAGGCACCTCCTTAAGGTATTGTGTTTCCCTAAGCATACCAGATTGATACCAGCTTGGTATGCACAGGAGGTGCCTCTTATATGATTATCAATGCGGCAAAAGCGGGTGAAACTGCGCCTTCATGAAAAGCTTTCAACTTGGAAAGGTCACTCAGTTCGTTGTAGTAATTTTTTACAACTTTATGAGTAACTTTAATATTCAGGGTATTCATTGCTTCCTCGAAAACTACAAAGTCATAATTAAATCCTGTAAGTTGTTATCATAGCAAATTTTTTAATGAAATTCTAAATAAAAAGCCGGGGACCACAGCGAGTCACCCGGCTTATTGACGCTGAAGGCAATGCTTAAGGCAAGGCTGGTCTACTTCTTATTTTCATCAGCTTCGCCGGTGGCATGCCCGTGCAGTTTGACCTCAACCTTTTCCTCGAGGCCCTGGTAGTAATCCTGGAGAATCTTGACCACCTCAGGCCGCGAGAACTCGGAAGGCAGTTCACCGCCTTCGGACAGGGTCTTGCGCACCATGGTTCCAGAAAGCAGGAGTCTATCTTCCGCCTTGTGCGGGCAGGTCCTCATGGAAGCCATGCCGCCGCACTTATAGCAATGGAATGTCCAGTCTATGTTAAGGGGCTGAATGACCAAGGAATCCTCAGGGATCTCATCGAAAATCTTCTGAGCGTCAAAAGGGCCGTAATAATCGCCCACACCGGCATGATCACGACCGACGATGAGGTGAGAGCACCCGAAATTCTGGCGGAAGACTGCATGCAACAAGGCCTCCCGCGGCCCGCCGTAGCGCATCTCCATAGGATATCCACGGCTAACAATGGTATTGGGCACAAAGTAATTCTCAACTAAGGCGTTTATGGCCGCCACACGCACATCCGCCGGAATATCACCGGCCTTGAGCTTGCCTAAAAGCTGGTGGATAAGAACGCCATCCATAACCTCAACGGCAATTTTAGCCAGGAACTCGTGAGAGCGGTGCATGGGATTGCGGAGCTGCAATGCCGCGATTCTGTTCCAGCCTAATTCCTCGAACAGGGCCCGGGTCTCAACCGGTTTGGCATAGATGTCTTTATACTCTTCCGGGAAACCTCCTTCGGACAGAACCTTAACCGGGCCGGCGATGTTGAACTGCTTCTGGTCCATGACTTTGGCCACGCCCGGATGCTCCGGATCGTCAGTCATAAAGATCTGTTTGCACTCATGAGTCTTGTCAATCTCATACTTTTCCTCGACCTTCATGGTGGCGATCAGGCCGCCATACTCGTCGCTGTATAGCGCTATCTCATCTCCTGCATTGACGCCATCCGATTCATCCACAGAACAGGTAATCGGGATGGGCCAGAAGGTTCCATCGGCCATTTGATAATTGTCACAAACGCCTTGCCAGTCGGCCTTGGTCATGAAGCCTGTTAATGGAGTAAAGGCCCCAATACCCATCATGAAGAGGTCACCGGCCTCACGGGTAGTAATGTCTACATGCTTTAAATCAGCCGCCCTTTTTATCTCGGCTTCCAATTCCGAACCTTCGAGAAGCAGGGGTTTTAGCTCACTGCTGCCATGTGGGGGAACGAGTGTCATCGGTTTTTCTCCTTTTTCAGTATTGTTTTTTTTATAGTTGCTTGTTATTTCAAGGGCTTAAATGAAAAAGAAAAATCTTTTTCATACTTGTGCAATACGGTACAAATATAGACTATGCTAAGGAAATGTCAAGGAAAAAATAGGGTCACCACCTTGCCTTGAGCTCATTCCTTGCCTTATAAAGTATCAATCATGGGATAAGAATAGAACCAGAGCTTCTGACTTCAAATCGCTTTGTTACGGATGCAATTGCCCTTTACAAATTGCGTGTGGATGATTATCATTACTTAAGTATTTCAAAATTTGAGCCACGGTTCATCCGAGCCTCAGTCTTGAAATTTACAAGGTAATAATGATCAATCAGACATGAGAAAATTAACTAGAAAGGGCTGAGGATGCAGTCAAACCTTATTCAGCCCGGTTACCACAAAATCCGATGCCCAAGTAAAGGCTGAACGCGAGACGGTCTCAAGGCCAGCGATTTTTAACATGAGGGAAATAAAATGATCAATCTGAGGATTGTTAATGACGTCGCCGCTATGAATCAGGGATTGAAACGGCTTCTGGACCAGATATTTGTCGGTTTGGATGCCAGAGTCTGCCTGCACGGCCAGACCTGGGCGCCTCAAATGGACATATATGAGACGCCGGAAGTTTATATCATTGTTGCTGAAATGTCAGGGTTGAACCCGGAGGAAGTTGATCTCATTGTGGATCGGAACTATATCAAGATCTCCGGGTGCAGGCAGCAGCCCATCCTGTCTTCCCCCCTCCTCGTCCACCAGATGGAAATAGACTATGGGGTTTTTGAACGAGCCTTCCGCCTGCCGAGTCCTGTCAAGCCGGAGGAGGCCAGCGCCACTTCTGAACAGGGTCTGCTCAAGATTATCCTGCCCAAGGAGATTCAGCGTCAAAAAAAAATCGGGATCACCAGTGAATAATCAACTAACTAGTCAGCTAAGCAGATACGGAGCTTCATGAATATGAGTAATGAGAGTCCATCAGCGACAGACTCTGCTTCCACCGGCCCCGGCCCAAACCAGCACCGGCCGGACCAGCCGAATATACCAGAAGTTTTAGCCGTCCTGCCGGTGGGTGAAGTCAATCTTTTCCCGGGATTGATCCTCCCACTGATGGTTATGGACCCGAAATTCATCAATGCGATTCAGGAAAGTATGTCCTCTGACCGCATGGTCGGTCTTTTCGCTGTTAAGGACGAGGTAAAAGAAAAAGAGAAGCTAGAGCCCGGAGACCTCTTTGAGGTCGGGTCAGCAGGTTACGTGCTTAAGATGTCCAGGACGGAAGAGGGGCTGCTCCAGGTTCTGCTTCAGGGCTTGAGCCGCATCCGGATGAAGCGCATCGTCGAGACTGAACCCTATTTTAAGGCCAGGATCGAGGTCTTGACCGACAGCTTCAAGATGGACAAAGAAATCGAAGCCTTGATGAGCACCCTGCGCGGGCTCTTCAGCAAGCTCCTTGATATGTCCCCCACCCTGCCCAAGGAATTGGGTTTGATGAATCAGAACATCGAGCATCCCGGCCTGCTGGCCGATATGATCGTATCAGCTTTAAACATCAAAAAGCAGGAAAAACAGGACTTCCTTGCCAATCTGGACATCAAAGACAGATTAAAGAAGGTCTCTGCCTTCCTGCAGCATGAGTTGGATGTCATGGAGCTTGGGTCCAAGATTCAAGCCCAGATCAAAGGCAAGATTGATAAAACCCAGCGGGAGTTTTACTTACGGGAGCAGCTTAAAGCCATCAAGAACGAGTTGGGCGAATCGGACGAAGCCTCAGTGGAACTGCAAGAACTTGAGAAGCGCCTGGCCGAGAAAGGGCTGCCCGAGGAAGCGTCCAAAACAGGCACACAGGAACTGGAGCGCCTCAAGAAAATGAACCCCGCCTCGGCCGAGTATACCGTTTCGCGAACCTACCTGGACTGGTTCCTGGATCTGCCTTGGTCCGAGGAGACCGACGACAACCTGGACATAGAGCAAGCTCAAAGGGTTTTAGATGAAGACCATTACGGCCTGGAAAAGGTCAAGAAAAGAATCATTCAATACCTGGCTGTCCGCAAGCTCAGTCCGGGCATGAAAGGCGCCATCCTCTGCCTGGTCGGCCCGCCGGGAACGGGAAAGACTTCACTCGGCCGCTCCATTGCCCGCGCCATCGGCCGTAATTTCGTTCGTATCTCTCTGGGCGGCGTTCGGGATGAGGCTGAGGTTCGGGGTCATCGCAGAACCTACGTTGGAGCCTTGCCCGGGCGCATCATCCAGGGGCTCAAAAAGGCGGGGTCGCGTAATCCGATTTTTATGCTCGACGAGATTGACAAACTTGGGACTGACTTCAGGGGTGACCCCTCCTCCGCTCTTCTCGAGGTCCTGGACCCGGAACAAAATTCCACCTTTTCTGATCACTACCTCGAAGTGGAGTTCGATCTTTCCCACGTCATGTTTATCACCACGGCCAATATGATGGACACCATCCCTCCCCCGCTGCTAGACCGGATGGAGGTTCTGACTCTCTCCGGCTACACCGAGGAGGAAAAACTGGCCATTGCCAGGCGTTATCTGGTTCCCCGCCAGAGAAATGAACACGGCCTGAAGCCCAGGGATATCATCTTCAGGGACTCCGCCATCAAACGGATCATTTCAGCCTACACTAAGGAGGCGGGTTTAAGAAACCTGGAGCGGGAGATCGCCAACATCTGCCGGCATGTGGCCACCGAGAAGGTCAAAGGCAAAAAGAAAAAAGTGTCTGTCACGGCCTCCGACCTTCAGGCCATCCTCGGGCCGCCCCGATTCGAAAGCGAAGTCCGGGCCCGAACCTCGATGCCCGGAGTAGCCACAGGTCTGGCAGTAACGCAGGCCGGCGGGGATATCCTCTTTATCGAAGCTACCAGCATGCCCGGGTCCAAGGGATTGATCCTGACCGGCCAGTTGGGCGACGTTATGAAGGAAAGCGCGCAGGCCGCGCTGAGTTACGTCCGTTCGCATTCTTCCGAGCTGGGCTTGAAGAACGATTACTTCAGCAGCCATGATATTCATGTCCATATCCCGGCCGGAGCTACGCCAAAAGACGGGCCTTCAGCCGGTATTGCTCTGGCCACGGCCTTGACCTCATTGGTTACAGGCCGTCCAATCCGCTCCGACCTCGCCATGACCGGTGAAATCACCTTACGAGGCCTGGTGATGCCTGTCGGAGGCATTAAAGAAAAAGTCCTGGCGGCAAAACGCGCTGGAATAAAAAATGTCATCATCCCAGCGAGAAATGAACCTGATCTGGAAGATGTTCCTGAAGCGATCAAGCAGCAGATGAATTTTTACCCGATCAAGCGGATTGACGAGGCGCTGGCCCTGGCATTTGAAAAACCAAAAGCCGTAAAAAAGAAGCCGCACTCCCGAAAATGAAGTCGAACCTGCGAGGCTGGGGGAGTAAACCCCGCCCTTTCCGGGAAACCGATGCGCGCTCAGGAAGGAGTCTCTCTTGGACCTGATTGACCTGCACGCCCATACGACCGCCTCTGACGGCTCGCTGACACCAGGTGAGCTGGTGAACCTGGCCTTTCGAATTGGTCTTAAGGCCGTGGCGGTGACGGACCACGATACCGTGGCCGGCGTGTCCGAGGCCTTGTCCCGGGGAAAGGAACTGGATTTTGAAGTCGTGCCTGGCATAGAAATAAGCGCCGAATTCAAGCCCGGCTCCATGCATATACTTGGCTACTTTATTGATCACACCCACCCGGGCCTTAACTCCAGGCTGACACAGCTCCAGGAGGCCCGCCGAAACCGCAACCCTAAAATCGTGGCCAAGCTGAATGCGCTGGGCCTTGACATTACCATGGAGGAAATCCAGGCCGTGGCCGGGGGGGAACAAATCGGCCGGCCTCACTTTGCAAAAGTCATGGTAAACAAGGGTTACGTGGACACGTTCAATGAGGCCTTTGATCTGTATCTGGCCAAGGGCGCTCCAGCCTATATGGACAAGTTTCGTTTTTCTCCAGCAGAGGCCATGGAGATGATTCGTGAGGCTGGAGGATTACCGGTTCTGGCCCATCCTCTAACTCTTGGTCTTGATGAGCCGGAAGACCTGGAAGCCTTGATCGCTAATCTGGTTAAAAATGGATTAGCCGGTCTCGAGGTCTATTACTCGGAGCACACGTCCGAGATGTGTCAGACCTATTTTGCCTTGACTGAAAAGTATAACCTCAGTCCTACCGGCGGTTCTGATTTTCATGGCAAGATCAAGGCGCGGATCGAATTGGGACGCGGCCTGGGTAACTTAGCCATACCTTACGAATGGCTGACGTCTTTGCGTCAGAGATGGAAGAATAAAAAATGAATCAACCCCCGGATGTATTGGCCCTGGCATTCAGCCCCCGCAAGGCGGGTAACTCAGACCTGCTCTTGGATGAATTCCTGCGGGGAGCGCAGGCGGCCGGCGCTGGGATTAACCGGATAGCCGTGAGAGATTTAAGTGTGCGCGGCTGTCTGGAATGCGGCGAATGTGACGAGGCGGGCGAATGCGTCATCCGGGATGACATGGACGACCTTTATCCTCTCTTGATCCAGACCACGCGGGTGGTTATCGCCTCCCCGATCTTTTTTTACGGCCTGCCTTCAAATGGTAAGGCCGTAATAGACCGCACCCAGGCCCTTTGGAATCGAGTGCGCTTAAACCCGGAACTCAAACGGGAAGACGGGCAAGGCCTCTTTCTCGGAGTGGGCGCCACCAGAGGCCGGAACCTTTTTGATGGGTCATTACTGACGATCAAGTATTTCATGGACGCCATCGGCCTGCCCGCACAGGCTGAAAGCTTGACTTACCGGGAGGTGGAGACCAAGGACGCAATCAAGGATCACCCCACCGCCTTGAGCGAGGCCTGTGCCGCTGGCAAGGCCTTTGTCCGGGGATAGCAGGAAACCATAATCCCGATGGAGATTATTTTTTTAGGCACAGGCACCGGTGCTCCTTCACTATTTAATCCAAATTTTAAGTAAGCATGCTATTTTCGGCGGGTAACGATGAAATCGGCCAGATCGCAGAGGTCTTTTTTCTCCTGTCTTTCCGGGAATACAGCCAGACAGTCTTTGGCTTCGGTTACGAGATGTTTGGCCTTTTCCCTGGTCTGTTCCAGGCCCTGATATTTGTCAATCAGCGCCTTTACCCGGGTGAACTCGCCGGGCGACCGTTTTTCTTTCAGGATCAGATCGCGAAATTCGCTGCGATCGGCATTATCCGCCTGATCCAGGGTCAGGATCACGGGGAGGGTAATCTTGCCTTCTTCCAGGTCATGACCCACCGGCTTGCCGAGTTCAGAGGCCGTGGTTGAATAGTCCAGGACGTCGTCAATCATCTGAAAGGCCTGGCCGACCTTACCGCCGTAATCAGACAGACTTTTTTCGTATTCTGCCCGAGCTCCACTAAAAACCGCGCCTAATCTGCAAGCTGCCTGAATCAAGGCGCCGGTCTTGCGATAAATGAGGCGCTCATACTCCGCTTCAGTGATCTCGATATCACGCTTGTGGAGGAGTTCCAAAATTTCACCCTCTGTCAGGTGGCTGGCGGTCTCGGATAAAACTTCTAAGAATTTTAATAATCTGGTCTCCACGGCTAATGAGGTCGCCTTGGCGACAAGGTGGTCTCCGACAAGTATCACGCCCTGGTTGCCATAAACAACATGGGCCGCAGCCTGACCTCGCCTGGTGTCAGAGTCGTCAACCACGTCGTCATGAAGCAGGCTCGCGGCATGGAGATG
The DNA here is from genome assembly GCA_019308995.1 of Deltaproteobacteria bacterium. Lineage (NCBI taxonomy): Bacteria > Pseudomonadati > Myxococcota > Myxococcia > Deltaproteobacteria bacterium. The sequence continues at coordinate 7,365 of JAFDHD010000065.1, forward strand.
TTCAAATATGACGGAGTAATAGTAATCCTGATTGCCTTGATAACCACAGAGGCGGGCGGCTAGGATGAAGAGTGCGGGACGAATCCTTTTCCCGCCGCTGAGGAGGATATATTGACAGACCTGGGAGATATACGGAATATCTGAGGACAGGTTGGTCATGAGCCGCTGATTGATGCGGTCAAAAACAGGCCCCAACCTTTCTATTACATCATCTGCTGCCATTTTCTTCTCTCAGCGTCAGCATGGTACGCATCTTAGCCCAGCCCTCACGAAACTGTCAAGGCAGAGCTAATTGCAGTACCCTTCCACTGCCTGAGCCTTCGACCACCTCACCGATAAGGTCGTAATCAAGCGCATGAGTGATCTTAACTGGAACAATCTTTCCGGCATGAACTTCGCCCCTGGTGATGAGAACCTGACCGTCTACTTCCGGGGCCTGACCTTGGGTCCGGCTGACAAGGAAAAGGCCGGTTTCATCGGAGCGGCTTTCAATCAGTACAGGCAGAATCTGACCGGTACGGGTCTGATTTAACTTCCTGGAGATGCGCCTTTGCAGGGCCATGAGCTTTCGGCGCCGGTTCTCCTTGATCCGTTGAGGGACCTGGTTGGGAAATCTGGCTGCTGCTGTACCTTCCTCAGGGAAGAACTTGAAAACACCGAGGTGATTAAAGCGCGACTGTTTCACAAATTCCAGGAGCTGCTCAAAATCCGCATCCGTCTCGCCGGGGAAGCCGACCATGAGGGTCGTCCGAAGGCTGAGCCCTGGCAGACCTCGACGCAGGCGGGCCAGCAGGTCGGGCAGGCTGCCTTCACCTCCCCGGCCCATCCTTTCAAGTATTCCGGGGCTGGCATGCTGCAGCGGCAGGTCCAGGTAATGGCAAATCTTGGGTTCCCTGCCCATAACCTCGATTAGTTCATCGCTTACACCGGAGGGATAGGCATACATGACCCTCAGCCACTCAAAACCTTGAACGCGAACCAAACGCTCCAGCAGGGCGGCCAGATTTGTCGCGGGGCTGAGGTCCCGGCCGTAGGCCGTCGTGTCCTGGGCCACTAGAATCAGCTCTTGCACCCCATTCTCGACCAGGGACTCAGCCTCATCCACAAGATCTTCCAGGGGCCGGCTCTTAAAGGGACCTCGAAGCCGTGGAAGAAGACAATAGGAACAAGCGTTGGAGCAGCCGTCGGCAATTTTGAGGTAAGCCCGGAAAAAAGGCGCTGCCTGCAAACGCGGGCCTGAGCCTGGGGGGATAAACCCGGGCGGGGACAAAGGCCAGGAGCGCATTTTCCGCCCCCTGGCTAAAGCATCCAGAAGCCCGGGCAGCAGGTTTATCTCGCCAGTACCGCAAAAAAGATCCACCTCAGGCAGGGATAAGGCCAAATCATGCTGAAAGCGCTGGGGTAAACAGCCTGCGACTACTAGAGCCCAAGCCTGGCCCGACTTTTTAACATCGGCCATCTCTAGAATGATCTCAATGGATTCCTCAACCGCCGGTTGAATAAAAGCACAAGTATTGACCAGGATCACACCAGCCTCAAGCGATTCCTGAGTGACCTCGTAACCTCGCCGGACCAGGCTGCCCAGCAGAAACTCACTATCCACCTGATTTTTAGAACAGCCCAGACTGATAATATAAATCTTTTTATTCTGATTCTGATTCATCCAAGCGCCCTAACAGGCCTTTAGGGGCCGAATTAGAAAAAAGATCGAACGTTATAGAAATCAATGGAGCGGGATACCAGAACAAAAACGAAAACAAATATAAGCAAGCCTAGGATTATAAAGGGGGGCGATGTCCTTCCGGGTCGTTCGGATTCCTCCTCGGTCCAGCCTCCTGCCCCACGAAGCAGAGTCACAAAGTTATACATAACATAGCATTCTACAGTAAAAGGCAGAAAACCGAGAAAACCGAGAACCGGCATCTCGAAAATCTTTAACCAGCTAAAAAAAGGAACCGTATAGACCCATTTGGTTGTGGTCCAGAAATTCCAAAACTCCCAGAGTAAACCGCAGATCAGGCCGGCCGTCAGGAGCAGAAACAAGGTGCGGAGGCTGCCTTGCTCCCACTCCAGCATCAGGGAACGTCCGCCTCTAGCGTGAAGGATCGGCTCAAACAGAAAGATAAAACTGAGCCAGACCACAGGAAAAGTAAAACGGGGCCAGAAAATAGGAGCGAACAGAAAAAACAGACCGACCATGGTAAAAGGGAGATACCATGACCGGGATTTTGGAATAGGCCTGACCCGGTTCTTCTGATAAAGACCCAGACTCTCTAAAAGTTCAGTCGTCTCAAACAGAGCTGGCAACACCGTACTATAAGCAATAAAGTAGCCGCACCACCGTATCCAGGTCTCGCCAGGAACGTTTATATAATGCCAGTTTTTCAAATAAACATTGATGCCTTCGAAAATCATCCAAAAAAAGACTGAACATGGGATGAGAAGCAGAAATTCCCGACGCCGGTTAACCCAGAGGGAATTACCCTTGAGATGATAGACGACCTGGTCAACTATCAGGATGTATGACCACCAGGCTAGAGAGTAAAACCAGGTCGTGAAAGGATGGACACCGGCAAGCATCAGCCCTTCCGAAATAACCAGAATGGCCAGACCAATAAAACCGTGATATTTACGTTGTCTCACCACAGCACTTCCGCCTGAGAATGAGGCAGATCATACTCCACGCTCCTGATACTGTCAATTTGGGCAGGTAGAAGGAAAAGAAGTTATAATAGATCGTGACGGCCTTTGCGTTTAAGGGCTTCGACCGCTTTTTTCACCTGTTGATCCTTGTCTTTCGGGCAGATCAGCAAGGCGTCCGGCGTATCTATTACTACCAGATCTTTAACGCCGATCAAAGCCACCAGCTTTCCCGGGCTATAGATCACACAGCCGGAACTCTCAATAAACAGCCCCTCACACCAAACGGTGTTGCCAGCCTCTTCTGGCCAGTGCTCTGCCGCCACGGTCCAGCTGCCAACATCGCTCCATCCGATATCAGCCGGAAGCGCCAGCACGCCGGTGGCCTTTTCCATGATACCGTGATCAATAGAGATAGAGGTTAAGCCAGGGTATATTTCCGCTATGGTCGCGGCAAAGTCTGGCTGACCTAGAGTACGGGCCAGAGTTTTAAGGTGGCGCGCCATGTCGGGCCAAAGCCTGTCCAGCCATGACAGGATTGTACGTGCCTGAAAGATGAACATCCCGCTGTTCCAATAGAAACGTCCGCTAGCCAGATACTCAGTGGCCTTCTCCTGGTTCGGCTTTTCATGAAAAGATGCAACCTCATGGACCTTGGTTCCATTGACTTCCATGACCTCTTCAGCAAACTCGATATAACCATAGCCTGTTTCAAGACGGGTCGGGAGAATGCCCAGCGTGACCAGCGCTTCTGGCTGGCAGGCCAGATCGGCCCCAATCTCAACCAAGGCGCGGAATTGGGCCGTCTTGGTAATAACATGATCCGCTGGCAGGACTAACATCACACCATCAGGGTCCTTCTGGCAGACAACGTGGGCCGCCAGTCCGATGCAAGGCAGCGTGTTGCGCCCGATCGGTTCAATAATGATATTTCCCGGCGGTAAATCTGACAGAAGCGCTTCAACCTCATCGGCGTGAGGGGCGCCCGTCACTATCAAAACTCGCTCCGGAGGCACCAGAGGCAGGATGCGATCCACCGTCGAACGCAGCATGGCTTCGGAGCCGGTAATGGCTAAGAGCTGTTTGGGTCGGTTTTCACGACTGAGAGGCCAGAAACGGGTGCCTTTCCCGCCGGCCATAATCACAGCATATAAATGAGAATCTTCTTTCATCGCTGTATTTCCTTGAAGCAGCCATACTAAATCCTGCCGCATGAGAAGATTTCCGCTTTGATCACAAGGAGGCGTCTTCACTGGCTTCAGGGCCGCTCGAGCTGAAGCCTTCAAACCTGCTGATAATTCACCCTTTGCGCCTTAAACGAAATCAGCATCGAGGTTTAAATTTTTGTCATAAACTCCTTGGCTTCCTCAAAATCAGGGTTGACGGCCAGGGCTTTCTGCATGCATCCCCGGGCCTCTTCAAGGCGGCCCATCTCGAAATAACAACGGCCGAGGTTGAAGTAAAGATTTTCATCCTGGCTGGTTATTTTAAGGGCCTGATGATAATTAGCCAATGCCTGTTCGTATTTTCCCTGTTTGCGAAAGGCAATGCCAAGGCGATTGAAAACATTAAGGTCGTCCGGGCGATGTTGAAGGACCTTTGTATAAATTTCCTCAGCCCGGCTGTTTTCTTCAAGCTGGAGATAGGAATCTGCCAGGCTGATCTGGTTTTCATGATTTTCCGGGTCCAGGTTCAAGGCCTGCTTCAGGCTGCTCTTTGCCTCTTCAGCTCGCCCGGCTGAAAGATAGACTTTCCCCAGGGCGGAATGGGACCGTGTTGACTCCGGATTAACCTCCACCGCCTGTTTAAGGCTGGCGATGGCTTCTTCCAGGCGGCCTTGTTGCTTAAGGGCCAAACCCATATCTGTATGCAGTTTGGCCAGATGAGTCAGGCCTGATTTAACAGCTTGCCTGTATACACCCAGGGCCTCTTCAGCCTGGCCGGATTCCAGAAGCTCGTCGGCGTCATCTAGCAGGGTTTCGGGTCTGGGGGTCTCGTCTTTCAGGCCTAATACCTCCATGATCTTGTCCTGTAAAACTCTTGGCGAGACAGGTTTTTTGAGGAAACCGGTCACATTAAGGGACCTGGCCTCATCCAGCTCCTTCCGGCTCAGATCGGTGATGATCAGGACGCAAGACATGGAGGCAGACTCCTTATTGAGCCTTAACTCTCTCAAGAGTTTGAACCCGCTCACCTGAGGCAGGTCCCAGTCTGCCAGAAGGAAATAATTTGGATTTCGCTGGATTCGTTTCAGGGCTGCCAGGCCGTTTTCGGCAAGCGTGACCTCCCTGACATTCATGCCTTCAAGGACATCCTTAATCATCAAGGCCTCGCCCTGGTCCCTTACGGCCACTAAAAAGCTAATTTCAGAGAATTCCATATGTTGATAATACTAAATAATCCTTGAAGAATAAATAAAAAGTTCTTTTTTGATCTGTTGTATCAATATTATCATAACTAGAAAATGGTTTGACAAGTCCTGGGCAAGAATCCGACTGCTACTTCTTTCGAATTAAGGGCACGAAACGGACGGACATAAGGGCTCGGGTTTTGACCTCTCCCTCCTGGTCCTTTTCGACCAGGACCAGAGTCTGCACCGTCCATGGCGGGCCAACCGGGATGACCATCAGTCCTCCGGGTTTTAGCTGTCTAATTAAGGGGAGCGGAATGTGACCCGCGGCGCAGGTGACAATGATTCGATCAAACGGGGCCTTTTCCGGCCAGCCAAAATAGCCGTCATCAATCTTTAGGTGGATGCGATCATAGCCCAATCGGGCCAGCCGCTTCCTGGCCTCGAGATAAAGCCCGGGGATGATCTCGATAGAATAAACCTCCCCGGCCGTTCCGGCCAGGACTGCGGCCTGGTAGCCTGATCCTGTTCCGATTTCGAGAACCTTCTCCGTTCCGGATAAACCAAGAACCTCGGTCATATAGGCCACAATATAGGGCTGGGATATGGTCTGGCCGTATCCGATAGGCAGGGGCTGGTCCGCATACGCGTGTGATTTATCCCGGGACCTGACAAAGAGGTGGCGGGGGACATGACGCAGCGTGGCCAGGACCCTGGCATCTTTCACCCCCCGGGCCTGAATCTGATCTTCGACCATAGCCCGGCGTTTTTCAATGAACCTGTCTTCTTTAGCGTCAGCCGAAACGGAAAGGACCAGGCACAGCAGGCTTAAAAAAGCACATCGTTTCAGAAAATTCATGATCTTCCTCCTCTGGAGACCAATCCGGCCAGGAGGTAACACCCTCCGGCAGTCAGAATGGCGATAAGGTGGCCAAGCTGGAGGCAAATCAGGGTCGCAGCCAAGGACCCAACCACGGAAAAAAATCCATTTACGCCGTAAGCCCAGGCGCGGATCGAAGGCTCCGGTCCAACCAGATGGGTCAGACCGCCCGCAAACGGCACCCCCATAAGCAGGGCCGCCGGCGCCAGCAGCAAGCCAACCCCGAAAGCCCCTCCAGGCAGAAAGCGCAAGATAAAAAAGGCCAGGACCAGCGCCGCGGCTGAGGCTAGAGTAAATACTCTTGGCGGCCTGAGACCCCACAAAAAACTGCCCACCCCGGATAGCATTAAAAAAATCCCGATGACCAGGGGGATGGCCTGGGCAGGATGACCCAGATGATAAATGGTTTCGGCCAGCAAGGTAATTTCAGCCATCATGTAGCCCAGGCCAATCAAACTGAAGAAAATCAGGCCCGGCGGCCGAGGGCCCAGCCGAAAAAGAGGAAGAAAAATTCCGGCCCCGGCTATGAGAAGCGCTGCCACAAGTCCTCCCCAGGTAAAAAGCAACCCCCATTCAGTAACGGAAAGAAGACTGGAATCTTTAAGATTTATGATCAGGCTCAAGGTACGCAGACGGAAAAAATTAAAAAAATACGGCCGGTCCCGGGTAGCTGGATTGAGGTGAAAGGAGTTGCGGTCAAACAGTTCTTCAGCTCTGCCTGCCAGAATCATTTCCGCTCCATGAAGCAGGGGTTGGCCTGGTAACCGGTGAAAGCGATTGAGTTCTTCCGAACTCCCGCCCGGAAGATAAGGCAGGTCAAATCCTCTCTTGGAAGCCTCAGCCATAAGCCGTTTTATTTCGTCCGGGGTGAATCCTCGCGGTTTGACCAGAAGCAGAACAGTATTCCAATCGCGCGCCAGCACCAGGCCTGATTTTGAGTCCACGCCCATGTCACGCAGGGCCTGTGCCGCTGTGGCCAGCAACCTGATCGAGGCGCGTGGGGGATGCATCAGTGGGCCGGTTATCGCCAGGGCGCCCTGAGTGGTGAGGGCATTCAATATTAAGCTTAAGCCATCTACGGTCAGGAAGCGGCTGACCCCAAGTCCGGAAGCGGAACCGGATTCCCACCTGGTCCCTTGTCCCAGGACGATTAGGTTAAAGCGGTCTTGAGTACGCCTTAAAAAAAACAAAGGATCAACCTTAATTATCTGGACCTGAGGCCGCCGGTAAAGGTCCCCGTTGAACCCGGCCAGGGACCCGGTCATGAGGTCAAAGAGTTGAGGATTCTCTTCGAGGCCCACGATCTTGTTCACACCGCTGTGGAGAGCTGTTAAAAGACCCAGGCCTCCGCCGGGATTCAGGACCAGAACCTTGCCCGGGCTAACGACGTGGTAAGCCAGATGAGTTAAAAGACATCTGACAAAGGCCGGGATCGGACTGTCAAAACCAACTTTTGTGATCGGCCCGACAAGGTCTCCATCCAGAAAAAGACCTCGCTGGGGCGGAAGGAGGGCCGAGCAGGAGAGTGAGAGCCCTGGCGCGAAATGAAAAGCCGGGCCGCCGATGATCTCGATTACACCCCGCAGGCCAACCGCCTGCTGTTCGACACGGCTCCCTTGCGCCGCCAGTACGGCAGAACGATCTTTAAACGGCTCATAGTGCAAAGGAACAGGATAAAGGAAAACCAGCAAACACGCAGCAACGGCAATCAGGACCATAGGCAGAACGACCCTGCGAGCACACCCCAGGGCCTGCACTCCAAACCCCAGCATCGTCAACCCTGCCGCTGGGTAAAGAGCCTGATTCGGTAGAAGATAAATCAGAGACAATGCCGCCACCAAGCACCCCGCTCCAGACCCGGTTAAATTAAAGGCATAAGCCAGGTTTATCTTTTCTGTCCGGGCAAGAATCAGGCCGATATGGGAAGCGCTCAATAAAAAAGGCACCACCAGGATCAGGCAAACCAAACCCAGATCCAGCCAGGGCCTGCCAGCCCAAGCCAGAGCCAGAGGCTCCAGCCCAACCGCCAGAACGGCCAGATAACCAAACAGCATGGCCAGACTTGCCGCCAGGGCGGAAACCGCCAAGGCAAAAGCCTCATGTTTCTTTAAACCAGGAATTACAACGGCCAGGAGACTTCCAGCCGTCCCAAATCCGATTAAAGCCAAGGCAATAAGAAGCGAAGCAAAATGATGCCAAAAAGTCAGGGAAAAAAGGCGAGTCAGGATAACCTCAAAGGCCAGTGTCCCGGCCGAAACCATGAACATGGAACACAGGTTCCTGATGTGAAATCCGGTCATTACCGTTATCCCGTGGGTTACTAGTATAAATCTCAAACTCCATTTTGTCATCTAATGATTTTTCGATTGGGGATAACCGCCGGGCGAAGTCAAGATCTTTAAAACACAGGGTAATATAATAAATATGAGATTGTCTTGATCAAGTGATTAAAATATGGCATTCTTCAGTACAGTATTCCCGAAACTCAGTGGTGATTATCTATGATCAATAACGCGCCTCTCGACCTGGTAAAAAAGCTTTGCCAGATCGGCATTGCCCTCTCGAGCGAAAGAAACCTGCGCCGGCTTTTGGAATTGATCGTCCGTGAAGTTCGTGGCTTCACCAGGGCTGACGCTGGCAGTCTTTACATCCGTGACAATGATAAACTCCGGTTTGAAGTTTCCCAATGTGATACCATAGATAACCGGCCCGGTAAGAAAAAGGATTATTTCCGACCTTATCTACTGCCTCTGACCAATAAAAGCATTGCCGGTTACGTAGCCCTGACCGGTGAGATTCTTAACATCAAAGACGTTTACCAATTGGATGGTAAACAGGAATTCTATCATTCCAAGGATTTTGATCTGAGAAATAATTACCAAACACAATCCATGCTGGTCGTACCGATGTGCGACCACCGCGATGATATCATCGGCGTGCTGCAACTCATAAATGCCCTTGACGATCACGATCAAGTCATCTCTTTTCCGGTCGAAGTTGAAAATCTTGTCCTATCCCTGGCCTCCCAGGCAGCGGTGGCCATTCGCAACACCCAGCTTCTCGAATCAATAAAAAATATATTTAAGGCGCTGGTTCAATACTCAGCCACGGCCATTGACGCCCGAAGTCCAATGACAGCCGGTCATTCCAAACGGGTGGCCGCCCTGTCCCTGCTTCTGGCCGCAGCTATGAACCAGCAAACCGACGGCCCCTTTGCCCAGATTACCTTTACCGAAGAGGAGCTTGAAGAACTGTCGTATGCGGCCTGGCTCCACGACATTGGCAAGATAGGTGTCCCGGAACACATCCTGGACAAATCCGCTAGATTGAATGAAGTTCATATTGAGCTGATCAAGGCCCGTTTTGACCTGGCCCGGGCCCGGGTGGAGTACAACTTCCACAAAAGTCTTTCAGAAGAAAAACTAACTTCTGAAGAGATTCAAAAGGCCGAATTGACGCGTGATGAAAAGTTGACCCAGCTGGAAGAAGGACTGAATCTAGCTCTCCGCATCAACCGCGCCGGCTCGATTGGTGAAAATGATCTGGCTTGTATTAAAGAGGTCGCAGCCATGGAGTTCCTCAATTTCAAGGGGGAAAGGCAACCCCTTTTAACCGGCTTTGAGTTGAAAAACCTGACCGTAATTAAGGGAAATCTGACTGATGAGGAATACAAAGAAATTCAGTCCCATGTCAATTATACCTTGAATATTCTAAACAATATTCCCTTCACCCCTGAGTTGAGTCGTGTCCCCTTGTTCGCCGCGACGCACCATGAGATGCTTAATGGAAGCGGTTATCCTCACGGCCTGAAAGAGACAGACATCCCCCTCCAGGCCCGCATTCTGGCCATGGCTGACGTCTTTGACGCCCTGGTTGCTAAAGATCGCCCCTATAAAAAAAGCTTGCCATTGGAAAAAGCCCTGGACATCCTCCGTGAGGAAGCAATAAACGGCCGCCTGGACAAGGATATCGTAAATCTCTTTATCGAGGAGAGGATATGGACCGACGAATCGCTGGAACAAGGGCCTGACTTCTGAATCCCCAGGTCCATGATCTGAGGACCGAGAGCTCAGATTTAGCGGCGTAATTTATTATGGTTGATATCTTTAGAAAAATCGCTGAAACTAAAATTCGTGAAGCCCAGGAGAGAGGTGACTTCGATGACCTGCCCGGCCAGGGGCAACCCTTAGATCTGTCTGACTGGAGTGCGGTGCCGGAAGAACTGCGCCTGGCTTACAAAATTTTAAAGAACGCTGGCTACACCCCGCAGGAAGTGGAAATCAAAAAAGAGATCGCTCAGATTGAAGATTTATTAGCCTCCGCGAAAAGCGAAAAAGAAAAGTACCTCCAGATCAAAAAACTCAATTTTCTAGTGACTAAGTTGAATATGATGCGCTCGGTTCCGGTTCATTTTGAAAAGCATCAGGTCTACTTTGAAAAGATGGTAGATAAGATCTCTGTGGTATCGGAGAAAAAAGACAAGAGCCAGAAATAATATTCCTCTCTCCAGCTATGTCAATAGCAAATTGCTAATTTTTTCTAATCTAAAAACCTCACCACAGACAGGTCAATCCCATCATCAACATTCAATCCCTCGTCCAAGCGGGTATCCTCCTTATATTTTTAACGGATGTTCCGTAAGAAGGCCATAAGGCTGTCAGGTTGTAAGTATTTGTAAATAGAGCTATTTTCTTCTCGATTGAAGTTTTCGTTTAGTGTCTACCTTTCCTTTT
>JAFDHD010000066.1 GCA_019308995.1 Deltaproteobacteria bacterium
TATCCAGATGCTGCTGCCATGAAAACCGGACATCGTGCGCCGTGACCGGCTCGCCGTTACTGAACTTTGGCCCCTTTCTTAGTCTCACCCGAAAATCTTTGCCATTTTCCATCAACTCAAGCGATTCAGCCAGGCCGAGTATCCACTCCCCGGTTTTGTCATCCCTTTTCATCATGCCTTGAAACATTTGATAGATAGTTGTTAAAGCTGAGGTGTGTTTGTACTTAAAGGAGCTCATGTGCAGTGGATCGCCATGCATGGCCACCGTGACCGTGTCTTTGGAACCGGCCAGGACAATGGCCGACGAAAAAAGGATGAAAAATAAAAAAGCGCAACACACCAAGGTCCAAAAAGTTTTAGTTCTCATGATCCTTACCTCCCTTACCCTTTATTAATTTGCCTTGTTATATATATAACCTGTCCCGCGGCAAGCAGCGCCTGCAAGACAGGAAGCCGTGATTACAGCTAGGCGCTCAAATCATCTTTGCCTGCCTTGAGAACTTCGATAATGATCTCAACGGACTTGATAAAATGATCATAGGCAATGGTCAGCGGCGGCATGAACCTGATGACGTTGGTATACCGCCCGGCCGGGACGATCCACAAGCCGCGAGCAGCAACCGGCCCCAGGAGGAGCCCCATGAGTTTCCTGGAATCAACCGGCTCTCTGGTTTTTGGGTCCTTGACGAGTTCAATGGCCTGCAGCAGGCCCAGGCCCCTGACTTCACCGATTATCTCGATTGTCTTCTGAGCCTCCTTGATCATGGCCTGGAACTCATTGCCCAGTTTTGTGGCCCGCCCCATGAGGTCCATTTCCGGGTCGAGCATAATCTCGTAATTCGCCAGCGACGCGGCCATGCTGATGGAATTGCTGGCAAACGTCACCGGCTGGGAACCCATGGCCAGTTTTTCCCAATACTGCGATCTGGTAAAGACGCCGGCCACGGGTTGATCCCCGCCCACGGCCTTGCCAAAGATCATCACATCCGGCTGGCAGTCATAATGTTCTATGGCCCATAATCGGCCTGTCTTGCCAAACCCTGACTGAACTTCATCGTCAACCAGGAGACAGCCGTTTTTGTCCGCTATCTCACGCATCATGGGCCACCATTCCTTGGGCGCCACCACGTAGCCGCCTTCGCCCTGCATGCCTTCGGCCACGATGGCTGCGACATCATCCTTGCCTGTATAGGGGGTATTGAGCTGGTAATCTACGAATTTGGCGCACTGCATATCGCACTTCGGATACTCAAGATTAAAAGGACACCGAAAACAGTAAGGATACGGCACATGGAACACCCCGGGCATCAAGGGCCCGTAATTCCTTCGATAGGCCGCGCCAGTTGTCATGGCGTTGGCCGTCCCGAAAACGCCGTGATACGCCCCTTCAAAGGCGCAGATTTGAGATCTGCCTGTGATCATTTTAGCCTGCTTCACGGCTGTTTCCACAGCATCAGTGCCGCCCATGGCCAGGGTCACAAAGCTGCCGTCTTTGAGCCCCGGCGGCGCGGTTTCGACCATCTTTTTTAAAAGCCTTGTCTTGACCGGATTGGACAGATCAAACCCATGCCCGAATCTGGCCGCCTGTTCCTGGATCGCCTTGACCACCCTGGGGTGATTGTGGCCGACACCGGCGACGGCAATGCCCGAACAGCCGTCAATAAAGATATTTCCGTCAACGTCTTTCAGACAGGCGCCCCTTCCCTCTTCCACGGCAATGGGCCACGCAAGTCCGGAGGCGCGCTGCGGGGATTCCAGTATCATGCACTCGTCATATATGGCCTTGCTCTTGGGGCCTGGATACTCGGTTACAAGTTTCGGCGCTTCAGGATAATTCAATGCAGCGATGGCCTTTTCTCTTTGTTCTTTATCCATGGTCATATCCTCCTCATTCGAATTAACAATACATTGACATCAAACTCATGCGGCCATAATTGTTAAATACCGGCTGCACAACCTCTTTCTCCACTCAAGAAGGTCTCCCTCAGCCTTTCAATCCTTGATATTGGTTTTGTGGTCAGAACCCTGTCCAGCCTTGCCGGTGCCTGATGGCTTGGCTTGGTTGACAGTTCTGTCATAGCAGACATTGCAGGCCTCCTTTCTCATTTCCGAAGGTAGAATCCGGGTTAACCAGGGACCAGCATCAGTTCAGTGATGATACCGCCAACCTTGCGCGTATCAAAGTAGACGAATCCGCCGCCATTTTTTTTCCAGCCAGAAAATAGAATGGGTAGTCCCTTTGTCTTCATCTTTTCCACTTCTGGTTCAAAGTGCTCAGCATCAACTGTGAAGGCAATGTGGTTAATACCCTCCCCATTGCTTTTCAGGAAATCACCATTTACGTCTCGGAAAGGTGTCAAATCTTGATTTGTGATTTAATGCGATTCAGTTTATTTTGTAATTTGTTGTTTTTATTTAGCAAATCCTTAAAAGCCCCCACCCTCCGGCTCACCGCTGAGTACGTTCACCAATCTGCCGGTTGGTTAGCTGTCCTGACTGCCACATTAAATATATAAGTAAATCCCGGTCTAGTTTGTCCGCTTGTGAAACTCTTGCAGATTGGCGAAAACGCTCCTGATTGCAATTCAGAATTTCAGCCGCCTGTTCAAATACAGCCTCCGAATCTATGTTTTTGCTTAACTGCGTTTGCTGAGGTATTTCTCCATTGGGCAGATCCGGCAGGTAGCGCTTTTTGATTTTTTCCACAAATTCTTTTGTCCCTAAAAATAGCCCATGCCTTAAATCCTCCCAAATTCGCTGCTCCTCTATTGAATACTTTTGCGCACTTTGACGGTAAGCCAGGTGCGTGTCTTTCACATTTAAAAATTGAGACAATATCGGCTCTGTTTGGAGCCACTTATTTGCCTTGTCTCCATAAGCATAGGCGCGGTAGCTGCTCCATTTGTAGCTCGCCAGTCTTTTTACCATCCCGGCTCTGAGAGGATTTCGGTGGATATAATAAGAAAGCTGCATCAGATAGGCATCATTTTCAACGAGCATGTTTTTAAATCGACCCTGAAAAAGATGCCCGCTTCGAAAATGCCTTATGTTAAATCGTTTGGTGTAGGTCGCCCCAAACCATTGCATGCTTCTGGAAAGGTTCGCCCGACGGGTTCGAAACACGATATGATAATGATTATCCATCAATACATAAGTAAAAATGTCAATTTCAAAGCGCTCCGACATCTCCGCCAGGGTATCTAAAAACAATCGCCGGTCATCATCATCGTCCACAATATTGCGCCCTTCATTGCCCCTGGATAAGACGTGATACAGAGCGCCTTCATACTCTATGCGCCATGCACGTGCCATAAGAAATCTCTAACACAATACAATCATCCATGTCAATATTTAGGCACTAATCAAGATTTGACACTGGCTCGTCGGCCGGGCTCTTGACCCCCTTGCCTCCCCGGTTCAGAACATGGGTATAAATCATCGTGGTTTTCACGTCCTTGTGGCCGAGGAGCTCTTGAATTGTCCGAATGTCATACCCCTTTTCCAGAAGACTCGTGGCAAAGGAATGTCGAAAGGTGTGACAGCCAGCGCGTTTAGCCATGTAGGTTTGGTAGAGCGAAGCGAAACCCAACATATTTATTCATGTTCGACCTCATTATAAAAGATCAATTCCTGGTTTGCATCTCAATTTTAATTATAAATCCCTTTTTTACCTAACCGTGGAAATTTGAAATTTTCGGATCCTTGGGTGGTTCGATTAAATTATGTTTAACCGGATTGTAGCCAATCGTTGGGTTTCGCTTCGCTCTACCCAACCTACAAAACTACTTGCAGCAGGGAGCTTGAAAAGTCGAAGGTTTTTCACTCAGAGGGTATGCAGACTCACTTTTTCTGCTCTTTTTCTTCCAGATAGCGCAGCACACCCATGGGCGAAAACGCAGCCCCGGACTCCAGGTCAAATTGCAGGCCCAATGACAGCGACTGCTCATCGTGCTGTATGTTCTGGGTCTTGCACACAAAGGTCTGTGTGCCTTCCAGGTCTGGAAGATGAAAGGAGACAGTGACCTTCTCGTCCAGTTCAAGGCCCGAATCGGGCTTTTCCGAGGATTTCCCAAAGGCGAACCTGCATCCGCTCGGCGAGAGGTCAAATAAAAATCCGGTAAAATTGTCCTTTCCCAGGGTCAGGGTGGCGAGGACGTAGCTGTCGGTTCGCCCATCCTTCCGCAGGTCATAGGTTTTAACCGCCTTGGGATAGGACAGTATGACCAGATTAAAGCCGCCTTTATGATGATACCCCAGGATTCTGGATTGAAACCCGTAAACCATGCCCCAGGAAACATATCTGACCGAAGCCTTATTTCCTTCAACCAGGAAGTCTTCCGACCCCATCAGCTCGGGCAGCCGTATAATCAGGAAGGAGCCAGGCTCCATGCCTACCAAGAAGGCCTTGACCGCGGTATCCTGGTCCCCGAAGGTGGTCATCATCTTGGTCCCCATCTCCAGGCTCAGGCGCTGCGCCTGGGTACTTTTCTTAACAGTCTTTTCAGCGCTCATAGGTTGAATACTCCTCAAAAAAAGATACTCGTAAAGGCGATAGGGAATTATCTCCTGGCCGCACTGTTTTATCAAACTAAAAAGCGGTCCAGGCTCAAATCAAGCGGGATGCGCAGCCGCCGGCCTTCCCTGTCCTCAAAAATCAGGTAGCCTTTCTTGCGGGCGAAAACGAACAGGTCATAGGTCAAACGCACGTCCTCCTGGCAGTATTCCTTGACCAGGTCCAGCCGGCCTTGCTTGAACCACTCAAGCGACTGCAATCCGTCCGCGGTCTTGGCCCGATCCAGGGTGGCCTGGCCAAGGTGATCCAGGCCGACGCGCCAGCCCAGGGATTGGTGAATCTCCTGAAGCAGGTCCAGGTTGGGCCGGGAGCGCAGATCGCTCGTGGTATAGGCTGACAGGACCTGGTAGTCGAACCGGAGCTGATTGAATCCGATGATGAGGTCGGCTGCCAGAAGCCGGTCCACCAGTGCTTTGACCTGGCCTTCCTCATAAACCTGGTACCGATCTTCGAGAACGTCGTAGACTACGCCTGCGGCCAGGCCCATGAGGTGACCCTTGTCCCACCCTCCGACCTCGGCGGCCGAACGCCTGGTTTCCAGGTCAAAGACCACCAGCCGCGGCTCAGACGGCTCAGAAGGCTTTAACATTTTCCATTCCCCTTCCATCTTGGGTTCAATTTGATTCCCGGCGGCGCTTAGAGGCCGCTGCCCCAGGAGCACCTCAAGAACCCGCACCGCCGCCTCCTTGTCCAGAGGCTTATTTCCGGACCCGCATTTGGGAGAGTGAATGCAGGACGGACAGCCAGTCTCACACTCACACGACCTGATCAGATCAAGCGTCTGACAAAGTAAATCCTTAAGGATTTCAAAGCCGCTCCGGGCCAGGCCCACGCCCCCGGCATGCCCATCATAAACAAAAACCGCGCCCTTTTCCAGCTCCGGGTGCATGGTGTATGCAATCCCGCCCATGTCGTCGCGGTCGCACAGGGCCACCAGTGGAAAGAGGCCGATGGCCGCGTGTTCGATGGCATGGATGCCGCCCATGTAATGCTGACCCGGATCGAGCGCCGCCAAAACGAAATCCTCGAGTTCGACCCAGAGTCCCTCGGTTTCAAATACCGTTTCGGGCAGGTCCAGGGAGTAAGTGCCCATCAGCTCCTGGCCGCGGATCAGCCGCTTCTCATACCCGACCACCTGAGCGTGAACGCGCAGCCGCCCCAGCTTGGCTAAAAAGTTAGCTACCGGCTTGACCTCCAGCACCTCGAGAATCTCGGTCTCCTTCTCGATCTTGGGCCGGGTGTAATAATTTACGTCAACCTTTTCAGCAAAGACGTTGCGATGTTTCAGGTCCAGACGAGTGATGACCCATGACTCGGCCCGGTGCGAGTAAACCGCGCCGGGATGACATTCGCTGAAGACCCTGGTGGAGTCAATGCCGCCGATAACCTCCCCCGACTTTTCAGAGATGATGGTATATCCTTCGCCGGTGGTCCGGATGTCCACCTGCCGGTGCGGCCGGCGCAGGGAGGAGTAGTAGAACCGGCCATCGGCTGAAAGGAGCAGACGGCCTTGCTGGCAGGCCTGGGCCATGAGCCCGGGCCGCTCCTGGGGGCGGAAGTATTTATCGTTTACGGACAGGGGAAGCTCGGCCGCGGCGCAGGCCAAATGAGCCAGGGTCACCGGTTCGTTGTCCGGGTCCAGCACGGCCGGTTCAAACCCCCGCTTGAAAAAGTCCTCCGGGTGCCGCATGAAGTATTGATCCAGGGCGTCGGGCTGGGCCAGGAGCAACACCGCGGACTCCCGGTCAGACCGGCCGACCCGGCCGCTCCGCTGCCAGGTCCTGACGATGCTGCCCGGATAGCCCACCAGGAGGCAGACTTCCAGAGCGCCGATGTCCAGGCCCAGTTCGAGGGCGCTCGTGGAAATGACCCCCAGCAGTTCGCCGCTGTTCAATTTCTTCTCGATCTCCCTCCGCTCCGAAGGCAGAAACCCGGCCCGGTAAGAGCTGAGCTTTTCAGCGTAATTCGGGGCCATCTGCAAGGCCCAACGGTGCATCAGTTCGGTCAGGCGGCGTGACTGGGTGAAGGCGATGGTCCTGAGCCCGTCCTGGATGGCCCGGACAAAGATGCGGGCCGCGGTCACAGCCGCGCTGGCCTCAGGGTTGATAAAGACAAAATGCTTGCCCGCGCTCGGGGCCCCGGACGCGGTGACGGCCTCACAGGTAAGGCCGGTCAGGGCCTCGGCGAACTGGGCCGCGTTGCCGATGGTGGCCGAAGAAAGAATAAAAACCGGCCGCGCCCCGTACTGATCCAGGACCCGGTGCAAACGCCGCATGATCTGGGCCAGGTGGCTGCCGAAAATGCCGCGATAGGTGTGGATTTCATCTATAACCACAAACCGCAGACTGCTCCAGAATTCAGCCCATTTGTCATGAAAGGCCAGCAGGGACAGGTGAAGCATGTCCGGGTTGGTGATGACGATCTGCGGCAGATTTTCCCTGATCTTCTTGCGCCGGTGAGGGCTGGTGTCGCCGTCGTAGATCGCTGATTTGAATCTAGCCTGAGTTGCCAGGCCGCTCATCTGGTCCAGGACCTTGAGCTGATCCTGCTCCAGGGCCTTGAGGGGGAAGACATAGAGGGCCTTGGCCGCGGGGTCTTCAAGCGCCGCTTCAAAGACCGGCAGGTTGTAGATGAGGCTCTTGCCGCTGGCCGTGGGCGTGGCCGTGACCACGTGCCTGCCTTGCCGCACCAGGTCAATGGCCCGGGCCTGGTGAGCGTAAAGCTCCGCGATGCCCATGCCTCTGAAGGCAGCGTTAAGTGCAGGCGGCAGAGGCCGGTCAAGCCGGGCATAACGGGCCGACTGCGCCGGTATCTCCTCATGCCAGACCACCAGCCTACCAAAATCCCGAGATTTTTTAAGACGATCCAGGAACCTCAACCCACTCTCCCCTGCTCATCGGAAAGGAAATCCCTGGCCGCCTGGATACGCCTGGCCGGAGAAGGATGGGAAAGAAAAAGAAACTCGATCACCGGATGCGGGTCAGACTCAGAAAGGTTCAGGCTGGAGAGGCGCTCCATGGCCGAGATAAAATGGTCGCTCAGGCCGGTTGACTTCAATGCAAAACGGTCGGCTGCCTGCTCCAGACGGCGCGAAAGCAGGTTGACCAGTGGCAGGGCCAGGAGGCCGACCAGGGCGAAGACCAGCACCAGCAGAGGCAGTCCGGCCACGTCGTCCAAGACTTTAAGGCCAAGAGTCGAACCCAGGGCGCGGAAGATCAGGTCCGCTAAGGCAAAGGCGATAAAGGTCAGCGCAATCTGCACCATGAGGAGCTGAGGCATGTGGCGCAGCCGCTGGTGGCCCAGTTCATGGGCCAGAATGACTTCCACTTCCAAAGAGGCAAAGTCCTTGACCAGGTTGTCTGAAAGAATCACACGCCGCGTCGGGCCCCAGCCCACCAGGGCCGCGTTGACCCGGCGCGTCTTGGACGAAAGCCCCCACTCATATATGCCTCGCACCCTGGCCCCGGTGCGTTCACACAGGGCCGTCAGCCGGGCGGACAGGTCTTCATCGGCCAGCGGCTTGAACTTGAAAAAAAGCGGCAGGATCAGGACCGGCGTAAGCTGAGCCAGGAGCACGAAACACAAGGCAAAGGCCACGCCCGCAGGCAGCCACCACCAGTTCCCGGCCAGGCGCATGAGCAGGTAAAGCAGCTCCACGGCCAGGCCGCCCAGAACCAGGCTCAGGAGGATGCCCTTGACATAGTCCCAGACCCAGGCCGCGCCGGACTGGCGCAGCAGGTCGAAGCGCCGCTCCACGACAAAGCCGGAATAGATGGTCAGAGGCAGGGTGATCAGCTCAAAAATCCCGGCCAGTATCAAAAAGTAGATCAGGACGTGCCAGAAGGGATGTGGCGCAAGACCGACCGCTATATCTCGGAAAAAAAAGGTTAAGCCTGTGACCAGGAGAACAATGAGAAAGGCCAGACCCAGGCCCATTTCCGCATAACTGATCCGCCTCTTGAGCCGGTTATAGACCCTGGCCTCCTCTTCTTGGCTCTGTTGGCTGCCGTTCCTGTTATCTTCCACAGATTTTCTCACCCGCTACCGGCCTTATAGCAGATGACAGGAGAGAGGGCAAGGAGGCTTTAGGGAGAGAAATACTAGGTTTACCGCGGAGATCGCAGAGAGCGCTGAGAAAGGCACACTGCGCAGCAGGAATCCAGGTCCCTTCCATCGAGGCAAACATAGCCTTCCTTTGTCATTCCTGCGAAAGCAGGAATCCAGCTATCAAAAAAAAACCAAAAGAAATATAATTATAGTAACCGCTATCATTTCCTGATGTTAAACAAAAATTCCTTTGCGGCCTCTGCGTGCTCTGCGGTGAGTAATAACCCACCCCCTTAATCCAGCGTCTTCCTCAGCCGACTCACCGCCAGAGTCATGAGTATCAGGCCGATGGCCAGGAGTGCGGCCAACTGGGGCCAGAGCACGTCCAGGCCCACGCCTTTCAGAAAAATGCCTCGAATAATCACCAGGGCGTATCGCAGGGGATCAAGATAGGTTACGAACTGAATGATGCGGGGCATGTTGGCGATGGGGAAGATGAACCCGGAAAGGAGTATCGCCGGGAAGAAGAAGAAAAATGTGGTGAACAGGGCCTGCTGCTGGGTCCGGCTGATGGTGGAGATAAGCAGGCCAATCCCCAGGGTGGAAAGCAGATAGATCACCAGGGAGACGGCCAGCAGGAGCAGGCTGCCTCTCATGGGCACGCCAAACCAGAAGACGCCGACCGTAGTGACCAGGGTGACCTGGATGAAACCGATGAGGCTGAAGGGGATGGTCTTGCCCAGGATGAACTCGAACGGCTTAATGGGCGTGACCATGATCTGCTCCATGGTGCCGATCTCCTTTTCCCGCACCACGGCCATGCTGGTCAGGGTCAGGGTCACCAGCATGATGATCATGGCAATGATCCCGGGCACGTAAAAATTGACCGAAGAGAGGTCCGGGTTATACCAGATGCGGACCCGGGGCTGGAGTATACCGCCCACGCCAGCCGGAAGAATCTGAGCCATGATGGGGTTTTTGTCCATGCGTTTTTCAAGCTGAGTCCGATTGTAGTCTTCGATGATCTGCAAGGCGTAGCTCTGGACCTTGGCCGCGGTGTTTGAGTCCGTGCCGCTGACGATGATCTGCACCTGAGCCGTGCGGCCGCTCTTGACCCGCCCGGCCAGGCCCGGGCCGAAATGCAGGGCGGCCTTGACCTTTCCCCGGTCAATCAAGGCGGTCAACTCCTTCTCATTCGTAACCCGGGCCGTAAATTTGAAGTAGCCAGAGGACGAAAAGGCGGTGGTTATATCCCGGGAGATCGAGGAACGATCTTCATCATAGATGGCGGTCGGGATGTTCTTCAGGTCCAGGTTGGCCGCATACCCGAAAAGGATAAGCTGTAGCAGGGGCGGAAAGATCAGGAGAACCCGCATGCGCGGATCGCGCAGGGCCTGCCGGAACTCCTTGACGATAATCTGCCCTATCCGAATGAAGGAAAGCCGCATCACGCAATCCTTTTACTGAACAGCTTGCGGGCCAGGTTCAGGGTCACGAAGCCGTAGGCCGCCAGGAACAGAACCTGGGGCCAGAGCACGTCCAGGCCCACGCCTTTCAGAAAAAGCCCCTTGGCAATCTCGACAAAATAGCGCGCCGGAACGATATAGGTGACGACCTGAAGGGCGAGCGGCATGTTCTCAATAGGATAGATGAAGCCGGAAAGAAGAAAGGAAGGCAGAAAGGCGCTGAGTATGACCATCTGGCTGGCTTCCATCTGATTTCGGGCCACGGCCGAGATGAGCAGGCCCCAGCTCAATGTTCCGGCCATAAAAATCAGAGAAACCAGGAGCAGGTTGAGGTAGCTGCCTCGAAAAGGCACCCCGAAAATCAGGACCCCGGCCACGACCACCAGGGTTATCTCGATGAGACCCAGCCCGAGGTAAGGCAGGAGCTTGCCCAACACCAGCTCGCTGCCGGTGATGGGCGTGGAAACAAGCTGTTCCATGGTGCCGGTCTCTTTTTCCCTGGAGATGGTCAACGCGGTCATCAGGGCGCAGATGACCATCATGATCACCGCGCTCAGACCCGGTATGATGAAATTCCTGCTCTTGAGCTCCGGGTTGAACCAGACACGAATGCGGGGATCGAGAGGCCGGGCCGACAGGCGCAGACCGGCCTTGCGGATGCGGGCCATCTGGCGGCTGAGGTTGAACCTGTTCGCAATACCGGTGAAGTAGCCGGAGGCGATGGTCGTGGTGTTGGAATCGGTGCCATCGAAGATGACCTGAACCGGGGCCTCGACCCCTTTACTGACCCGGGCGGAAAAGTCGGCCGGGATGACCAGAGTCATGAGGGCCTCGCGCCGTGCCAGGGCCGGTTCGATCTCAGCCTGGCGATGGATATGGCGCACGATAGTAAAATACCGCGAATCAGCCAGCCGTCTAACCAGGTCACGGGAGGCAGGCGTCTGATCCAGGTCCAGGACCAGGGTCGGGATGTTGTCCACGTCCAGGCTCAAGGCATAGCCGAAAAGCAGGATCAGCATCATGGGCATGAAGATGGCCGCGATGAGGACACGAATGTCCCGCCTGACCAGGATGATCTCTTTTTTAGCCATGGCCCTGATGCGGCGGATGCTCATGCCTGATCCTCCAACCCCTGGCCCACCAGAGCCACGAAGACGTCTTCCAGACTGGGATCAATGGGCTTGATGCTCTTGATCTCCTGTCCGGCCGGAGCCAGTATGGAAAAGAGATACTCCCCGGCCTCAACACCCTCGGCCAGGCGCACGTGAAAGGAGCGGCCGAAAATCGCGGCCTCGTGAACCCGGTCCGCTCCGCTCAGCAGTTCCACCGCAGCCAGCACGCTGGAGGTTTCCACATCGTAAATGCGGCCGGAAAGCTTTTCCTGTTTAAGCCGCTCCGGTGAGTCCATGGCAATGAGCCGCCCTTGGTTGATCAGGGCGATCCGGTCGCAGTATTCAGCCTCTTCCATGAAATGCGTCGTAACAAAGACCGTCACCCCTTCATCGGCCAGGGCGTAAATCAGGTCCCAGAAGTTGCGCCGCGTCCGGGGGTCAACCCCTGAGGTCGGCTCGTCGAGAAAGATGATTCCGGGCCGGTGGAGGATGGCGCAGCCCAGGGCCAGGCGCTGTTTGTGCCCCACGGGCAGCTCCCAGGTCATGGAGTTTCGCCGGTCCGTCAGGGAGATCAGATTCAGGACTTCTTCGATCCGCTCTTGCCGCGCCCGGTTAACCAGGCCGTAGATGCCTCCGAAGAAGTCGAGGTTCTCCTTAACGCGAAGATCGTCGTAGAGCGAGAACCGCTGAGACATGTAGCCGATGCTGGCCTTGATTTCTTCGGACTGGATGATGATATCCTTGCCTTGGACCTGGCCCTCTCCGGAAGTGGGAGTGAGAAGGCCGCACAGCATGCGGATGGTGGTGGACTTGCCTGCGCCGTTCGGGCCCAGGAACCCGAAGATCTCTCCGGGAAAGACTTCCAGGGAAACACGATCTACGGCCGTGAAGTCGCCGAAACGCTTGACAACGTCCTTTAGCTCAACCGCGGCCTTCACGTCGCACCCTCCCCTGCCGCGCGCGTCAGTATGGAGAGATAGGCGTCCTCGAGGGTGGGCTGGCTCGGCTCCAGTTCCAAGACCTCGATCCCAGCTTCCTTAAGGACCCGGGTAACCACGGCCAGATCAGACTCATCTTCCAGGCTCAAATGCAGCCGGGCGCCGTGGATGTTGGGGTTATGGACGAGGGGCGTTTCCTGGAGGAGCTTCAGCGCGGCCCGGCGGTCCGAAGCCCTGAGCCTGTATAACCGGCCTGGCATAAGCTCACGCATAGCCAGAGGCTCGGTCACGACCCGCGCCCGGCCGTGATCAAGCAGGGCCAGGCGGTGGCAGCGGTCGGCCTCGTCCAGGTAGGTCGTGGCCACCAGAATGGTGACGCCTTCCCGGTTAAGCTCATAAAGAATCTTCCAGAAGTCCCGGCGCGAGACCGGGTCCACGCCATTGGTCGGCTCGTCAAGGAAAAGAATCTTCGGGGTGTGAATAAGCGCACAGGTCAGGCCGACCTTCTGTTTCATTCCGCCGGACAGGTTTCGGAAAAGGCGGTTCACAAACGGCGCCAGCCCGGAAAACTCGAGCAGCCGTTCCATGCGCTCCCGGTACTCGGCCTGAGGCACCTCGTACAATTCGGCGTAAAACTCAATATTCTCGGCCACGCTCAGGTCGTCGTAAAGGCCGAAGCGCTGGGACATATACCCGATCTCGGCCTTGATGGACTCCGGGTCAGCAGCCACGTCCCGGTCCAGAACCATGACCCGGCCGGCCGTGGGTTCAAGAAGTCCGCAGAGTATGCGCAGGCAGGTGGTCTTGCCTGCGCCGTCAGGGCCGACTAGGCCGAAAATCTCTCCGGCTTCCACGGAAAAACTCAAGTCTTTCACCGCGGCCAGATCGCCAAAGCTCCTGGACAGGTTTTCAATCTCAACGACAGGCATTGGCTTTACCTGAGATAAACGTCCACCGGCATGCCCGGTTTAAGCTCCTGGTTGGGGTTATCCAGCGAGACCTTGATGCGGTAAACCAGCTTGACCCGTTCCTCGCGCGTTTGAATATTCTTGGGGGTGAACTCGGCCTCAGGCGAGATGTAGGTCACCCGGCCTTGATAGGTCTTATCTGGAAAGCTGTCGGTCGTCACTTCCGCATTCTGACCCAGACGCACCCGACCGAGCCGGGTTTCCGGGACAAAGGTCTGCACCCAGACCCGATTAAGCTGGACCAGGGTCAGGACCGGCGCACCGGCCTGAACGAACTCCCCGGCCTCCACGTCCTTCACGGTCACGAACCCGGAAAGTGAAGCGTAGAGCCTGGTTTCAGCCAGATCGTTTTCCGCTAACGCCAGGGCGGCCCTGGCCTGGTCCAGCTGAGCCTGAAGGACCTGCAAATCCAGATTTAACTTTGCCACCTCCTGCAGCCCGGCCCTGGCCACGTTCAGGGTGGCGGCTGAGCCGGAAAGCATGGCTCGACCTTCCTGGACCATCTCGGTACGCGGTCCGGCTTCGACAAGGTTGTAATGCTCCCGGGCCGACTCAAGGCTGGCCCTGGCCGCGTCATAGGCTGTCCGGGCTTCCTCAAATTTACTGGCCGAAACAATCTGGCGCTTGAAAAGGCGCTCCGTGCGTTCGAAATCTGACTTGCGCTTCAGATACTCGACCCGGGCGCGCTCCAGGGCCGCGGCCGCGGCGCGAATCTCCTCGATCCGTGACCCGCTTTTTAAGCTCTCGTAGCGAGCCCGGGCCGCGGAGACGCCGGCCTGAGCCTTTTTCACATCCCCGGCCGCAACCTCCTCCTTAATGCGGATGACCATCATCAAGGAGTCACGGCGCGCTTCCATCTCCCGCACCCTGGCCCTGGCCTGATCGCGCCGGGCCTCAAAGACCGCGGGCGCGAGTTCGGCCAGCAGGTCGCCCTTTTCAACATGGTGTCCCTCATCCACCAGCAGGCGAGACACGTGCCCGGGGAGGCGGAAACTTAAGTCCACCTCACTGACCTCAATATGGCCGGAGAGATAAATCCGGTCAGGGGTTCTTTCATTCTGAAAATAGCTGTAAAAAGCAAACGCTAAGGTCCCTATGACGATCAGAATCAGCAGGGGGATAATCCTTTTCCTTTTCATGTCTCATTCCTCTTTAAGATACGCCTTGAGCATGGCCTTGATGGAGGCCCGCCGCCTGGTTCTAAAAGATTCTAGTTCAGAAGAATCATAATTGAACAAGGTGGTCAGAAATGGGGTGACGACAAAGGTAAAAACGCACATGCTGATGACGCTAAGAAACACCTGCAAGACCTCCTCCTGGTTGATTTTCAGATCCAAGGAGGCCTGCCCGAGCAATCCAACCGGCGCCGCACCGGCAGCGCTGAGCTCGGTCAGGAGCTGTTTGAGCCTTTCTCCGCCACCGGCCATTTCCCTGAGCATTAATTTTAACAAGTTCGGATTTAAAGCAAAGGTGTCCAGGTAAAGGTCCACTATGCGGTCCAGGCGAGTTGACATCGGTTCCTGCTGCAAAAAAATCTCCTCGAGCTGCCTCCAGATCCTTGTGAAGTTGTCCTTAAGGACCGTGCGGTAGAGGTTGTCTTTTGAGCGGAAGTAGTAATGGAGCATGGCCTTGTTCAGGCCGGCTGCGTCCGCAATGGTCTGGGTCCTGGCCCCATAAAAGCCTTTGTCTGCAAACTCGGCAGAGGCTGCGGCCAGGATTCTCTGTTCGGCTGAGCCTGGTTTTCGATCTTGAGATTTCGAACCGCCGGTCATTATTTAGCCTCACTTTACCAGATGGTTTAACTAACCGTTTAGTTAAATTATAGCCCGGAAATCTCCCCTGTCAAGCCCTGAAAAAAAAATAACTCTCTCTCTAAAAATTAAACGGCCAGAGAAAATTTTCCCGGCCAGATCAGGGCTGCATACATGCGGCAGGCGCATTAGAGAAAATGGCAAAAAATACGTTCCGATTGAAAAGCCCGGAATTGCTTCCAGGCTAATGCTCCGCGCAATAACAATTGATAAAAATAGCAATGACATGTCATTGCGAGCTTTTGCGACAAAGCAATTAGAACGTATTTGTATGTCTATAAATCCCCCCTACCCCCCCTTTATAGTGATTGTCATAATTATGTTCCTTTTGGTTTCCTGGTTTCAGAATCTGGATTCCTGTTTGCGCAGGAATGACAACAACTTCCACTGTCATTCCCGCGAAAGCGGGAATCCAGAAAGGAATATATTTTTGAGAACTACCCTAAAAGTAGCTGTAGGTCAGGGTGCGAAGCTCCCTGACACAAAACATGATTAATATTGTCAGGGAGCCCCGCTTCGCGGGCCACCCTGACCTACAAGCTTTATTGACATATGAAAGACCGGGTATAAATTTCAGGGCCTGTCTTCACCACAACGGGCGGGGATAAACCCCGCGCTTACAATACCGATTTAGAGAATAGGGGCGGGGTTTATCCCCGCCCTCTTTAAAAAATTTGAAAACAATTTCTTTGCCAAATAACCCTATGGCTTCTGCCGGAGGGCCGGGGGCTCGCAATAACATTCTGCTGACGTTATTATAAATTCTCATTGCAAAGAGCTTTAGCGATGAAGCAGTCTTAACCTTTTTAATTGCAACCTATTTTTACCTTTCTCTCTAAAAGTCACCCGCTACTAAAGAAGGAGGCGCTTATAAGTCCCCCTTTTTTAAAGGGGGATTGAGGGGGATTTCTTAAGCTGAGCCTTTAATCAACGAGACAGGCATACTTCAGGCCGCACCCTGAATCCGGGCATAAGGCGGGCGGATCGGGTTCAATGGGGTCAGGGATCATGAGCCGGGCCAGTTCGGCAGCCGCCCGTTTAAGCATGGCTTCAAACTCCACATCCCACCCTGAAGGAAAGGGCATCTCATTCATCTGTGAAGCCTGTTCACTGATGAAAAAGAGTCCTGCTTCGAGTCTCCGGGTCAGGCCCGCCTTTTTTAAAGCCAGGGCGTACATCTTGAGCTGAGGCCAGTATTGCTTTGGTTCAGGCTGAAAGGTGTACTTGTAATCCACCAGCCGGGCCAGGCCCTCAGGCGTGACGTAAAAAAGGTCCATCTCGCCGCTCAAGGTCATCTTCGGCCCTTTTGGTTTTTCCGGTTCAATCCGCATTAGAAAAGGCATCTCGCGCCTGACAAGACCTCCCCGGGAACGCATCAGGTCCTGGCCCCAGGCGCTGCTCATGAAACCCAGGGCCATGCGGGCCAGGGCCTTAAGCTCCCCGGCCTCGGGCCTTGCCTCTTCCCTTTCACCGGCTCGCACGGCTAAATCCATCAGGGCGGCCAGATCAGGGAGGTGATCGAGGTCTATGATTTCTAAGAGCCGGTGCAGGATGTTGCCTTTCTGCTGCGGGTTCAGACCGGCCCGAGGAGATTCAAGGAAAGTCGCTTCGCCTTGATCAGGAAGTCCTAACACTTTTTCCAGATAATATTTTCGCGGGCAGTTCAGAAAGTTCGTCAGATCGGTGACATTTATGGTGATGAGGCCGGGCAGGGTCTTATCGCGCCTGATGGCCCTGGACAGGACGTTCAGGGCCTCCGGGCCGGGTTCAGGCAGACGGGCCAAAGCGCCTTCTGGCTGTTCAGACACAGCCTCCCCTGGTTCCGCAGCCCTTGAAATGGAAATCTTGCCGATCAATTCCGGCCTTTGGTCGGCGAAGTCGTTCAATCTCGCGAGCCAGGAAGTTGTGTCGTTGTTGCTCTTAAGATTGCCTGAAAAGACCAGGTAGTCTTGGGCCCGGGTCGCGGCCACATAGAGAAGGCGGAGATATTCAGCATCCTCCCTGGCCTGCTCCGCCTCCTGGAGGCGCTGGTAATCGCCTGACAAGCGCTTCTCGTCTGTCAATGGATCTTTGAACCGGAGGCCAAAGGTGTTTGGGCCAAAGGCCAGGGGTTTGCCTGCCCGGGGCGTTTTGTACCCGGCGTCTGGCACGAAGACCACCGGGAACTCTAGCCCCTTGGCCTGGTGGATGGTCATGATCTGCACGGCCTCCATGCCTTCCATCTTTAACTGCGCCTCTGGATCAGTGCCTTGATCTTCGAGACGGTTTTTCAGAAAGCGGGCCAGTTCGCGGGGTGAATAAAGGTCCTGGAGCGGAAAACGGCGGGTGATTTCAATGAAGCGCTGCACGTTGGCCACCTTCTGCTCGCCCTGATACTGGGCCAGAAGCACGGCCAGGTAGTCGGTTTCTTCAATGGCCTCTTCGATCAGTTCAGCCGGGAAGGCGCTCCCGGCCCCCTGACTCAGCCTGGCCAGCACCTCCTGAATTCGATCCAGGGCCGCAACCTGGGCCGCTTCAAGCCCTGGCGGCCAGGGCGGGGCTTCAAGGCCAAAGTAGTCCGCGAGGCGGCGCGGCTCAAGCCCGCCGGGCGGAAAAACAAGCCGGGTCAGGGTTTCATCGCTCACGCCCGCCAGGGGCGAACGCAAGACACCCAGCAGGGCGGTCCCGTCCAGCGGGTGGGCGAGGCAGAGTACAAGGTTGATCAGGTCCCAGATTTCCTGGCACTCGTAAAATCCTCGCCCGCGGACCGTGTAATAAGGGAGATCGGCCCGGCGCAGCGCCTGCTCATAGGCCTTGAGATGAGTGAAGCGCCGGAGCAGGATGGTCAGGTCTCCAGGCCCGGGCGAACGACCTTCGTCTGAAACCAGGACCCCGGCCCGGGCGGAAAGAATATCCTTGATGCGCGCCGCCAGGGCCTCGGCCTCGTTTCTTCGATTTTCCTGCATATTCTTTCCAGGTTCAAACTCAAGGATTTCCACGGCCGGTGCTGCGGCCAGGTCTTTGCGGCGCCATTCCTGTCTATCTTCAGGGCCGTAGGTTGCAACATAGTCGTTTACATCGTCAGCCAGGCCGGATGCTTCAGGCATGACCTGTTGAAAAAACGCATTAAAGAATTCGATCAGCCTCTTTTGCGAACGGAAATTCTTTTCAAGATTGACTCTTTTCAGAGACCTCTTCATGCTTTGAAAGACGTCCACTTCAGCGCCGCGAAAACGATAGATGGACTGCTTGGGATCGCCGAAGATGATCAGGCGGCGGCGGGCCTTCTTTAAGCCCTTGTAGGCCGGGGTCCTAACCGGTAACTCCGCCTGGCCAGGGGGTTCCAGAAGATAGGCTAAGATATCGGCCTGAAGCCGGTTGGTGTCCTGAAACTCATCCACCAGCACCACCTTAAAGCGCCTCTTTAAAGCGTTCCGAACCTCCGGGTTATGGTCCAGGATTTCTCGCGCTTTCAGAAGCAGATCGTTGAAGTCCAAGGCAAAGCGGTTCGCCTTGGCCTGCTCAAACGACTGATCAAACCTCTCTGCCAGGCCCATGAGAGATTGCTTCAGAGGCCTGGCCTGACGACTAGCCTGCTCGGTTTCAAGAGCCTCCACAGCCGCATTGGCCAGCTTTTTTGCTTTCCGGGCCACATACCAATCTTTCTTCAAGAATTTCTTGATCCTGTTCAGATTGGATAATATTTCTTCGGCCGGCTGATCTCGGCGCGTCAAATCACGGACAGCCGAGGCAAAACCAGCCAGCTTTTGGTAATAGCTTTTTTGCGGGGTGAGCTCTTTAGCCTGAATCAGGTCGTTAATTATTCTGGCCGCTTCGGTCAGGGCTTGAACCTGGTCATCCAGAGATATGGGTTCCGCCTCTGCCGGTTCCGGCGCTGATCCAAGGGTCCGGGCGCGATCAACCAGATCGGCCATGAAATCGCCGACCCCTATCCCGCGTCCCAGGCTCATCCAGGGGAAGTAGTCAAGCAGGGTCAATAAGTCGGAGTCCCGGGCTTCGATCAGGTCGAGCAGGGTCTCTCTGACGGTCTCGTTTTCAAGGTCCGTGATCTGATCCTCTAGGTGAAAGTCCTGATCCAGTCCGGCTTGGAGGGCGTATTGCCGCAGGAGATGAAGGCAGAAGCTGTGGATGGTGCTGATCTGGGCGCGGTCAAGGGTTCGACGCTGCCTGATCCAGAACTCCCGCTGCACCGGTTCAGTTCCAGCCTCCCGGATTTTTTCATTGACGGCCAGACGCAGCCGGTTCCGCATTTCCTGGGCCGCTTTTTCAGTGTAAGTCAGGGCCAGGATGTGGCTCAGTTCCAGGCCTTCCACGCCTTTTATCTCGCCGGAAAGAAGCCGCAGCACGAACTCAACCAGGGTCATGGTCTTGCCCGTGCCAGCCCCGGCCAGGACGCAGAGATTTTCCGTGAAGGCAAAGACCTCTTTCTGATCCCGCGTCCACCTGATAACCGGGCCGCTCATGACTCCTCCCCTGCAAGCGCGCCCCGGCAGACCAGCCGGAAAGGACAGTAATCGCATTCCCCAGTCCCAGGGCTGGGAGAAAAATCGCCGCCAATCAACCGGGTCCAGGTTTCCTCGACCTGATTGAAAAAATTGGCCCTTCCCGCCTGGCGCATCTGTTGTCGCTCTGCCACATCAAAAGTAAAAAAATCATTGCCTGTGAGTAGAGACGACTTGAGGCGCTTCAGGTCCCGCAAAAGGTAATAGGCAGCCTGGGCGGGCTTCTTAAGGGCTGCGGCCGCCGCGGCCTGATAAACCGGGGCCTGGAAGCTGGTGCGGCCCAGGGCCTCCTCCTTGAGGAGCCGGGAATATTTATTTCTATCAGCAGAAACCTTGTAATCAATGACCAGGCACTGCTTGAGCGAAACATCAATCTGATCCACGCGTCCCTGAAAATAAAGCTGACCTCCGGCAAGCAGGGGCACTGTCAAAGGCGGGGCCGACCGGTCCGGCCCAAAGGCCCATTCAAAGTGCTCTGGAACGAATTCGCTCGTGCGCTCTTGTTCCGCGACCAGCCAGCGCTGAAGCATACGAAGTATGGTCTTTCTTTTGACTGTCCACAGGGGCTGCCGTCCCACCAGGTATTTCGAACCGGCCTTATCCAAAACCTGATCGGCTTCATTAAAAAGTATCTTTTCTTCTTTTGGCGCGCCTTTTAAAGGCAGACGACTTTCGTTTTGGCAGCGGGAGAGAAAGGCAAAAAGGATGCGGTGGAAAATGACGCCTTCATCCAGAGGGCTTAT
>JAFDHD010000067.1 GCA_019308995.1 Deltaproteobacteria bacterium
CGGCGTTACCGGCTGGATGGGCGTAGCCCGGCTGGTGCGCGCCGAGTTCCTGACGCTCAAAACCCGTGAATTCGTCCAGGCGGCCAAGGTCCTGGGGGCCAGTGATCTCCGGATTATCTTTGTTCACATCCTGCCCAATGCCCTGGCCCCGGTCCTGGTCTCGGCCACCCTTGGAGTCGCCGGAGCTATCCTGACTGAAAGCGCGCTGAGCTTCCTTGGTATCGGGGTCCAACCGCCGACCCCTTCGTGGGGAAATATCCTGACTGCAGGCAAAGACAATATCTCCATCGCCTGGTGGCTGAGCCTGTATCCCGGGCTGGCTATCCTCATCACCGTCCTGGGCTATAACCTCCTTGGAGAAGGTATCCTATAACCTCCTTGGAGAAGGTATCCGCGACGCCCTGGACCCCAGGCTCAGAGAGTAAAGAAGAGAAGGAAGAGAAGGAAGGAGATTTCTGGGGGGAACTTTTTGAAAAAAGTTCCCCCCAGACCGCCTTCAAAAACTTTTCACAAGCTGACGCATCTCTGATAAAATTTTTAGAAGAGATTTGCCAATACAAGCTCCTCTGAATTCCTCAGTCACTCTCCAACATGAAAAAAGTTAAAAACATTTTCAGCGACTGCCTCACTGAGGCCTTTGGCTTCTGCCAAATCATCTATTGAAGCAGCCTTTATGGCCTGAATAGAGCCGAAGTGTTTCAGCAGGACCTTGCGGCGGGCTGGGCCGACGCCAGGAATCTGGTCCAAAACCGATCGGACGCCTTTTTTGCGGCGGAGCCGGCGGTGGTAGGCCTGGGCATAGCGGTGAGCCTCGTCTCGAATGCGCATGAGGAACAGCAGGCCTGGAGCGCCGGGCCGAAAGTTTACCGGATTTTTTCTTCCGGGTAACCAGACGCGATCTGGTTCTCTGTCCCGTCCTTTGGCCAATCCGGCCAAAGGCGGCGGGTCTTGAATCTTCAGGTCCTTGATCACGGCCAGAGCCATGCTTAGCTGACCCCGGCCTCCGTCCAGGAGCATCAGGTCCGGCCGGGCCAGGTCTTCCCTTTGCAGGCGGCGCCTGACAACCTCGTACATCATGGCGTAATCGTCCTGGCCGGAAGCTGATTTGATCCTGAAACGCCGATAATCGGACTTGCGCCAGGCCCGGTCTTCAAAGACAACCATTGCCCCAACAGGCTCATCGCCCTGCAGGGCCGACAGGTCAAAGGCCTCAATGCGGTGCGGCGGTTCCGGCAGATTTAGCTTTTTCTGGAGCTCCAGCTGAACCTCAGCCCCGAGCTCTGCAGCCTGCATCCTTTGGGCTAAAGCGGTGACCGCATTGGTCGCGGCCAGTTCGACCAATTTCTTTTTAGCACCCCGAACCGGAGATTTAACATGCACCCCTCCTGCTTTTTTTTCCTTAAGCCATTCCTGAAGGGCTTCCGCGTGCTCCAGCTTAACGGGTACCAAAATTTCGTCTGGTATCAAATTATCAAGGCTGTAGTACTGACCCAGCAGGGATTCGACGACTTCATGCGAAGGGGCCGCGGTTGCGCCCAGATAAAAATTTCGGTGACCCAGGAGGACGCCTCGACGCACAAAGAGCATGACAGCCATGCCCTGACCCCGATCCTGGGCCAGGCCGATGACATCCTGATCGCCTGTATTCAGCGAAACCATCTTTTGTTGTTCCAGGGTTTTCTTTATGTCAGCCAGCCTGTCTCGATACCAGGCTGCAGCTTCAAAGTCCAGTTGCCTGGAGCTTTCTTGCATCTTTTGCTCCAGTAATTCCATGAGCCGTTTATTCCGGCCTTGAAAAAAAAGGGCGACCTCCTCCACCAGGGCCTGATAATCCTCCTGGCTGATGTATCCCACGCAAGGGGCGCTGCACCGTCCAAGCTGGTAATTCAAACAGGGTCGGTCCACGGCCTTGACATCGGCCCGGCGGCACTGGCGCAAGGGAAAGAGCCGCTGGATAAGACGCATTGTTCGACGCATGGAGGATGATGATGAAAAGGGGCCGAAATAGAGCGCCCCGTCCCGCTTGATTCGCCGCACGACCTCCAGCCGTGGATATGGATGCGGTATGTTGAGGCGAATATATGGATAGGTCTTATCGTCCCGTAAATTAACGTTAAAACGAGGCCGGTGCTTTTTGATGAGGCTATTTTCAAGAATAAGGGCTTCTTTTTCAGTGTCAGTCTGGATGTACTCCAGGTCTTTGATCTGATTCATCAGTTTGAAGGTTTTAGAGGACGACGGACCCTTTTGAAAGTAACTAATAACCCGCTTCCGAAGGGACTTGGCCTTGCCCACGTAAATAACTCGGTCCCGGGCATCTTTCATCAGGTAAACCCCGGCGGCCTCGGGGAGTATGGCCGCTTTGGTTTTTAATTTTTCTTTACCAGTCATGGTTTGGGGGGAAGCCTTTTTTAGCGGAAGTGTGGCCTCAATCACCTTTGCAAAAACCAATACAAATTAATTCGAGGCAGCCAGACTTGACCTGATAATTAGAAGGCGCGGCCCTGACACTTCCCTTTATAACCAATGCAGCTCCTCATCAGAAATGACCTTGATACGATCCCTGATCTGGGCGGCCTCCTCAAAGTCCAATCGTTCAGCAGCGGCCTTCATCTCCTTTTTCAGGGCCTTGATGATCAGGGATATTTCTTCA
This sequence comes from Deltaproteobacteria bacterium, assembly GCA_019308995.1. Classification (NCBI taxonomy): domain Bacteria; kingdom Pseudomonadati; phylum Myxococcota; class Myxococcia; species Deltaproteobacteria bacterium. Next base: position 2,654 of record JAFDHD010000067.1, read on the forward strand.
GGAGGGATGTAATCGGGCTCTGGCTCATGTACGGCCGGGATGGACACGTAATCGGCTTCGTAAATTGAACCGAGGACGTCATCTATAGATTTGACAATGGTTTCGGGCGTAATGCCATGTTCCTTGTTATAGGTCGTCTGAAGGACACGGCGGCGGTCAGTTTCAGTTTTGGCTCGCTGCATGGAACCGGTCTCCACGTTTCCATAAAGAATGACCTGACCGTCTACGTTTCGTGCGGCCCGTCCGCAAGTCTGAATCAATGAACGTTCTGAACGCAAAAACCCTTCCTTGTCCGCATCCAGGATGGCTACCAACGAAACCTCGGGCAGGTCAAGGCCCTCCCGGAGCAGGTTGATCCCAACCAGGACATCGTACTTCCCGGCCCTGAGATCGTGGATAATTTTTATTCTTTCCAGGGTCTTGATATCGGAATGGAGGTAGTTGACCTTCAGCCCCAGTTCTTGGAAGTACTCGGTCAGGTCTTCGGCCATACGCTTGGTCAGGGTAGTGACCAGGGTTCGTTCCTCTCGCCTGGCTCTTTCCCTGATTTCACTGAAGAGATTGTCCACCTGGCCCTCGGCCGGGCGAAAGATCATCTGCGGGTCCATCAAACCGGTGGGACGTATGATCTGTTCAGCGATGACGCCATTCGATTTGGCGAGTTCATATTCTGCCGGCGTAGCCGAGACATAGACTACCTGATTGAGCAGGCCGTTGAATTCATCAAAGTTCAGGGGCCGGTTATCCAGGGCTGAAGGCAGCCGGAAGCCGTAATCCACAAGGTTCTGCTTCCGGGACCGATCCCCCTTGTACATACCCTGAATCTGAGGCACGGCCAGGTGACTTTCATCAATAAAAAGCAGAAAATCCGAAGGAAAGTAATCTAACAGGGTCGGAGGGGGCTGGCCGGGGGCGCGGCCGGTCAGGTGACGGGAGTAGTTTTCGATGCCATGGCAGAACCCCATCTCCTGGAGCATCTCGAGGTCGTAATTGGCCCGCTCTTCCAGGCGCTGGACCTCGATGAGCTTTCCCTGCCCGCGAAAATACTGAAGCCTTTCTTTGAGCTCCTCCCGAATACAGGTGATGGCCCGTTTCATGGTGTCAGCTGTTGTGACGTAGTGACTGCCAGGGTAGATAGCCACCTTTCTCAGATCGTTTTCTATTCTGCCTCGTAAAGGATCAATAACGCGGATGGACTCCACAGTATCTCCGAAAAATTCAATGCGCACCGCCTCGGCGTCCTCATAGGCCGGAAAGATCTCGAGACAGTCGCCCCGAACTCTGAAGGTTCCCCGGTGGAAGTCGTAGTCATTACGCTCGTACTGCATCTCAACCAGCTTGGCGATAACATCTTCCCGCGACCGATCCACATCCTTTTCCAGGTAGAGCATCATCTCCTGATAGGCCTCTGGAGAACCAAGGCCGTAAATGCAGGAGACACTGGCCACGATAAGGACGTCCCGACGGTCCAGGAGCGAGCGGGTGGCTGAGTGGCGCATTTTGTCAATGGCCTCGTTGACGTCGGTCTCTTTTTCGATGTAGATGTCGCTCTGAGGGAGATAGGCTTCAGGCTGGTAATAATCGTAGTAACTGACAAAATATTCGACAGCGTTGTGAGGAAAGAGGTTTTTAAATTCCCCATAAAGCTGAGCCGCCAGGGTTTTGTTTGGCGCCAAAACCAGGGTGGGCCGGTTGACCTGAGCCACGACATTAGCCATGGTGAAGGTCTTGCCCGAGCCTGTCACACCAAGCAGGACCTGATGTTTAACTCCCTGGTTGAGATTTTGAACGATGTTCTCTATGGCCTGGGGCTGGTCCCCTTGGGGCGTAAAATCAGTGACCAATTCAAAATCAGGCACGGCAGATCTCAGAAAATTAACAGGTTAGGTTTCGATGCGCCACCGGGTTTGAGCGCCGACATCCTCCAGGATCACTCCCTTCTCTTTGAGCTCATCCCGAATGCGGTCTGCCTCGGCCCAGTTCTTATCGGCCCTGGCCTCGACCCGGACCCTGATCATCTCTTCGATCTTTTCACGGGAGAGACCGGATTCTAAGATGCCCTTTTGTGTCCGTTGGCCAAGGTATTGATCCGGATCGTGAATAAAGACACCCAGGACCTGACCCATAGAGCGGACAGCCGACACCCAGGACCTGATGCGGTCGTGTTCCGTTTTCCCGGCTCGTCCCTGATCCAGGAGGTGGTTCAGCTCCCGCACGCACTCAAAGGCGTAACCCAAAGCGCGGGCGGTATTGAGGTCGTCATCCATGGCCTCCCTGAACTGGCCCAGAACCCCGGCTGTATCCCGGGGAGGCTCCATTTCTTCCACCGACCCGACCAGATCCTCAGCCTCTTTAAGGGTTCGGTAGGCCCGTTCCAGTCCCCGGCCTTCTTCCTGCAGGGTTTCGATGGAAAAATCAATCGGGCTTCGGTAGTGTTTGGACAGCACAAAAAGCCTCAGGATCTCGGGGTGAGAATGGACCAGTACATCCCGGATGGTAAAAAAATTCTTGAGTGACTTTGACATTTTCTGGTGGTTAATCTGAACAAAGCCGTTATGCAGCCAGTAACGGGCGAATTTTCGGTTCAGCGGTACAGCCTGGGCGAGCTCGTTTTCATGGTGGGGGAAAATAAGGTCATGGCCTCCGCCGTGGATGTCGAATTCCGCCCCAAGATAGTGGGCGCTCATGGCCGAACACTCAAGGTGCCACCCTGGCCGTCCCGGACCCCAAGGACTGGGCCAGGAAGGTTCACCGGGCTTGCTCTCCTTCCAGAGCACGAAATCCAAAGGGTTCTTCTTGTGCGGGTCAACCTTGACTCTACTCCCGGCCCGCAACTTCTCGATATCACGACCGGCGAGGCGACCATAGGCCGGGAAGCGGGAAACCTCATAGAAGACATCTTTACCGGCCTGGTAGGCAAGGCCTTTTTCAAGCAAGCCCTTGATATCAGCGACCATGAGATCAATATGCTCGGTGGCTCGCGGTTCCACGTCCGGCCTGAGGAGACCGAGGGTATCCATGTCTTGATGAAACATGCTGATGTAACGTTCAGCCAGATCTAAATAATTACTATTTTCTTCCTGGGCCCGTTGGATGATTTTGTCATCCAGGTCTGTGAAGTTGCGGACATATCGGACTTCGAGCCCTATAGATCGGAGGTAGCGAACCAAGGTGTCGAAGACGATATAGCATCGGGCGTGGCCGATGTGGCACTGGTCATAAACCGTCGGCCCGCAGACATAGATCGTGGCCTTTCCCTTTTCCAGCGGGACAAAAGGCTCTTTTTTCTGAGTTGCGGTGTTGTATAAAACCAGGGACATCTTTCCTTCTGGAATCGTTTAAATCACCTGACGCCGATTTCCGTCAAGCGGAGACAACATGTCTTTCGAGGGGGAGGAAGGTTTGATTGGCTCCAGGTCCTGGCCTTGGCCTCATCTGCAACGTTTCCGCGACAACAGGACCACGGCCCAAGCGGCCAAACCTTCCTGGCGTCCAATGGCTCCCAGACCTTCGGTGGTGGTGCCTTTGACGTTCAAACGATCCGGCTCCGTGGACAGGGCTTCAGCCATGATCTGGATCATCTCCGGGACATGATCCCTGATTCTTGGTCGTTCAGCGATCAGAGTCAGGTCCGCATTGACCAGATCAAATCCGGCGGCCCTGACCTTGTGCGCGACCTGACCGAGCATGGCACGGCCTTCCATCCCAGCCCATTGCGAATCCTTATCTGGAAAATTGACTCCAATATCCGGCAGGCCCGCAGCGCCAAGCATGGCATCACAGAGGGCGTGAACGATGACGTCAGCGTCTGAGTGACCGGCCAGGCCCTGTTCATGAGGCACTTCCACACCCCCTAACATCAATTTACGGCCGGAAATGAAGGCATGAACATCATATCCAATACCAATACGCATATCGCGACCTTTATGATCATACTCGAGCAGACTCTCGGCCAGGATAAAGTCTTCGGGTAAAGTGATCTTGATATTGTCAACCGCACCGGCCACAATCCGAACCGAACGACCAAGCCTTTCGATGAGCGCGGCTTCATCCGTAGCGATAAAGCCATTTTCCCTAGCTGTAGAAAGGGCCTCGGCCAACCATAAGCGATCAAAGACCTGGGGGGTTTGAGCCTGCCAAAGCTGGCTGCGGTCCAGGGTTTGGACGATGGTCTCTCCCTCGACCAGTTTAAGGGTGTCTCTGACCGGAACAGCAGCAATGGCCGCGCCAGTTTCACGCGCGGCCTGGATCACCTCCTCGATAGTCTTGACCCGAACCAGGGGTCGAACCGCATCATGGATTAAAACCAATTCGATGTCATCTTCCAGGGCCAGAAAGCCGTTATAAACCGAATCCTGCCGACGTTCACCTCCGGTGATGACGCGCACCACCTTCTGAAAACCAAAACGTTCCAGAATCTCAGACCGGACAAAATCTTCCTGCCCTTCAGGGACAACAAGAATGACCCGATCCACTGAAGCAGTCTGTTCAAACTGAGAGAGGGTATGAGCGAGCACCGGCCACTGGCCCAGGTCTGAAAACTGCTTGGGCTGTAACTGGTTGAAGCGTCTGCCCACGCCTCCGGCCGGAATAATCGCTACGACCGGACCGCTGCGCTCACCCGAATTCATGATACACCTCAAAAAGGGGGCGGTGATGGACCTTTTAGGACTCAGGAAGGGGCCTGTAAGCCGAGTTCTGTTCCCCGCTCCGGTCGCCCGGAAGCGGGGTAATGATCATTAATCTAGGAGACCGGTTCCCCGGCCTCTCAAGCAACCTACCCTGGGATTTCGGGCGGGCCACCCTCAAACACCCCTCTATTTGGTCTTGCTCCGGATGGGGTTTACCAAGCCTCCGGCGTCACCACCGGACCTGGTGAGCTCTTACCTCACCTTTTCACCCTTGCCACGGCCGAACCGTGGCGGTGTATTTTCTGTGGCACTTTCCCGAGGTCACCCTCGCTGGCAGTTAACCAGCATCCTGCCCTGTGGAGCTCGGACTTTCCTCTCGCGCTTAGCTTTTGCCTGCGCCAGCGATCATTCAGCCTGCTTCCTTGAGTCTGATCCCCCTTCTTGACTCTTTTCTCCTGGCTCCGGTCCGTGAGACGCGGCCCGGGAGGCCAATTTATCGGCGTGAGCATTAAATTCACGCCTAATATGTAGAATATCATAGGCCTCCAGGTCTTGCAATAGGGCCATGACCTGGGCATAAAGCGGACGCAGGCGCTGATTCTTCACCCGATAGAGACCCTGAACCTGCCTGACCACCAGTTCAGAATCCAGCATAACCTTGAGGCGGGTTGCGCCCTGGTGATGAGCCTCCTCAAGCCCCAGAATCAAGGCCTGATACTCGGCCTCGTTGTTGGTGGCCCGACCCAATGATCGGCTGAGTTCAGCCAGGACCAGGCCGGCTGGATCTTCAAGCACGACGCCAGCTCCTGCCGAGCCAGGATTACCTTGAGAGGCGCCATCGGTATGAAGGGTCCACCAGCCCTCGCTTTTCTCAAGACCTTTCAATAAATTTTTCTGATCGTTCATTGGTTATCCCTAAAGGAATTCCATTAAAGAATGGTTCGCTCCAAACCAGACCAATATTCAAAAATGAGTATCAACTGCTCTTAAAGGCCTTTTTCCGCCATATAGGCCGCCAGGTCAGCCACACGGCAGGCGTAACCCCACTCATTATCATACCAGGTTACAACCTTGGCCAGTTCACCCTCAAGGACCATAGTGAACTCCAGATCAACGATGGAGGAGTGAGGGTTCCCTTTGAAATCCATGGAAACCAGAGCTTCCTCCTCACAAGACATGATATTTTTCAAGTCGGTGGCAGCAGCCTTTTTTAGTTCCTCCCGAAGCTCATCGGTAGAGGTCTTCCGGCTGATTTGAGCCACAAAATCCACCACGGAAACGGTGGGGGTGGGCACACGAAGCGAGTATCCATCAAAACGGCCCATAAGCTCAGGGATGACCAAGGCCACGGCCTTGGCCGCGCCGGTGGTAGTGGGAATGATGTTCACGGCTGCCGCTCGAGCTCTCCGAAGATCTTTATGAGCAAGGTCCAAAATTCGCTGATCGCCCGTATAAGAATGCACGGTCGTCATCAAGCCTTTTTCGATGCCAAAGGCGCGGTGAACAACAAGGGCGGGCGGGGCCAGGCAATTAGTGGTGCAGGAGGCGTTTGAGATGATATGGTGTCTCTCCGGCCGGTAGGCCTCGTGATTGACTCCCATGACCACTGTCAAATCTACTTCGTTGGCCGGAGCAGTAATGATCACTTTCTTGGCCCCAGCCTCGAGGTGGGCCGAAGCTCTTGGTCCGGTTCGAAAAAGACCGGTGCCTTCCACCACGATATCCACGCCAACATCACTCCAAGGTATTTCGGCTGGATCGCGACTGGAAAAATTTTTAATCGCCTGGCCATCAATCAGAAGGGTGTCATCTTCGACCTCCACCTTCCCCTGGAACTGGCCATAGTTCGAATCGTACTTGAAAAGATGCGCATTGGTCTTAACATCATAGAGGTCGTTGACTGCGGCCACCTCTAGAGACCCAGGATATCTTTCCAGTACGGCTTTTAAAACCTGACGGCCAATCCGGCCAAAACCATTAATACCGATGCAAACCATGATTCCTCCTTTGGTTATTGCCTGTTAGTTGTTTCATTTTTAAAAACCTTAAGACACAAAATTCCCTTATGTCGGCTCGTTTTATTACAAGCCGTTGAGTGATGAGGAGTGACCTTAGTACATACCCCTGGGCTGATCAATCTCAATCTTCAATCAGGGCTCTGGTCTCGGTTAACCGTGCCAGGACATCGGGAAAGTAGTCCTGATTGGTGTGAGGCAGGAATTGAGCGGCCACATAATGCTCCATAAAACTCGGCACTTCAGACAGCTCGAAGTTGGTGATCTGATTAACCACAGCTTTAACGTCCTGACGCAAATAATTGGATAGCGAGTTCAGTTTTGCCCCGAGAAGGGAACCATTGCCAATGAAGGAAAACTGACCCAGGTCCATCTCAGGCAGGAGGCCGATCATGATCGCCTTTTCCAGATTGACATACCGGCCGAAGCCTCCAGCGATGATAACCCGCTGAAGGTCTGATATAGACAGGCCCACCGCCTCGAGCAGGGTCAGATATCCGGCGTACATTGCCCCTTTGGCTCTAATAAAATTGTCAATATCCACTTCAGTCAAGACGATATCCAGGCCAATCTGGTTTTCATCGGCCCAGGAAAGCACATATTCGAAACCGTCATCTCCCGGTCTGAGCCGATCTGTTTTAAGGTCGCGATTGTATTTTCCATTTGCATCCAGGACTCCCATCTCGAACAATCCAGCCACGGTACTGATCAGGCCTGAGCCGCAGATGCCTTTGGGACTCTTCCTGTTCATTGTCAGGATCATCGGTTCCAATGTCCTGGGGTTAATTGAAAATTCCTCGATAGCGCCCGAGATGGCACGCATACCGAACTTGATGCCTCCACCCTCGAAGGCCGGCCCGGCCGAGCAGGCGGCGCAGGCCATCCAGTCTTTGTTACCGATCACGATCTCGCCATTCGTTCCCAGGTCAATATAAAGAGTCAAGGCCTCATCTTTGTACATGCCGCAGGCGATGATTCCTGACACGATATCCCCGCCAACATAGCTTGCTACGGCCGGAAAAACATGAACCCGAACATGTTCGCCCAAAGCCAACCCCAGGCTTGAGGCCGGAACCGGTGGGAAAAAATTGGCGGTGGGCACATAGGGGGCCAGTCGGATGTATTTAGGGTTCACACCTAAAAGGAGCTGGGTCATGGTCGTATTCCCAGCCATGGTGGCCACGCTGATCTCAGCCGGATCAATCTTCTGGCGCTTACATATAATATCAATGATGTTGTTGATGGTCGTAATGACCAACTCCTGCATCTTTTTTAAGCCACCGGGTTTGCCAGCATAATTAATTCGGGTGATGACGTCTTCACCATAGCTGATCTGGCGATTGAAATCGCCGTAGGTCTCCAGGACCTGACCGGTGCTGAGGTCCAAGAGCTGGCCAAAGATCGTGGTTGTACCCACATCCACAGCCAGGGCGTAGTTTGAGCGGGTGTGATCACCAGATTGGATATTAGTCAGTCTAATTCTGGCACTCTCGGGTTCAGCCACAAATGAAGGACGATAGGCCAGGGTAACTGTTGTCTCGAAGTCCCGGTCCCGTACGACCTCAGGCAAAATTTTAATAGCCGTGAAGTCAACACTCAAGTTATGAGTATCATGCTGAACCCTGAGCGAATTGACAATCCGGGAGAGATCGCTGATATTATCACCAGCGGTAGGGGGTTCAACCCTAACCAGTTTCTTAACAAAAGGCGGATAAAATTTGCCTTCAGCAGTGAGATGCTCAACTCCGATCTCCTCAGCCATGCGAGCGGCGTTCCGGCCGGGCCTGGGGCGATTCAGGGCCCTGGCCTCGAGCTGCGATTCGACTGGGACGCGAATGGTTACATCACTCAGCACAGAAGACTCGCAGGCCTGACGATATCCGGCCTTATAATCCTCTTCTGTTATATGGCTGCCACGGGGAGACTCGAGTTCACCTGCTTCAAGGATGACCCGACATTTGCCACAGACGCCTTCACCCCCGCAGGAGGCGTTGATATGAACCCCGGCAGACATGGCCGCCTGCAGGAGATTAGCGCCCTCATCTACTTCAACCGTCACATCATCAGGAAGGAAATGGATAGAAAATCCGGCCACGGTTTTAAGTTCCTTTATCCTCTTACAAAGGTTCCCGGTGAGAGCTTCGAAACTTGGAGTTTCTTTTCTCTTAAGCCCTCGGTAATCCCGGGATGTATTGGTGACTACTATTATATATTGGCGGGCAGCCGGTTCTGTCAAGCTCAAATGAACTAAAAGAACTTCAGGTCACTGATTTTTCGGCTAAAGTCCGCTCGCAAAGCCTGTCACCGGTTAAAACCAGGCGAGATTTTCCAATCAGAACCCAGAATGCCATCCATTCAGGTTCACGAGACGGAAATTTCCTTCAGACCCCATTGAATATCACTCCGACTAAAAAAAAATATTTTAGGGCAACAGGATGATTGAATAGCAGAAATTAATTTCCGTCACATCCTCATTTAACTTACAGGGACTTCTTGGCCTTAAAACCGTGTTTGGCAGCGTATAAAAAATGAAAAGCTGGAAAAAGCTGTTAATAACCGTGATATTATGATCTATAAATTATATTTATATTCAACACGTTATGACATGTGTCCGGTTCAAAGCCTTCCTTTAGAAAAGATACTCATGATTTGAAAAGGATTTTAGAAAAACCTCTTCCGTTTTATTTCCTTTCTATTTGAAAGTAACATTATTAAGGCTAAATTATGAAAAATTAATAAAATTTATCTTGACAAACGATAAAAATAGTTGTAATAAGATTCAAGCTGAAAAAATATTTCCATAATATACACTATTTTATTGCAGATTTTTTATTGAACTCCCGGTATATGATATTAGCGCACCAAAGGTGGCAAAGAAAGAGCGAGGTCAATTTCCAGCTGCCCCAATGTTTAATAAAAATTAGCTGGTTATAGGATAAGGGGAGAGAATCATGGCTTTTAGTATTCCGGAAATCATTGAGGCCATTTCTGTTCTGATAGTGGTGGTCTTCATATCTATTGTCTTGATGAAGTTGGGGAAGTTAATTGATAAATACAGCGATAAAATTGAAGGCGGAAGCGAATAGCTTTATCAGCCTCAATAAAATTTAAGGAGGGAGGTGATGATCAAATAAGAGGCGTGTCCAGTTAAGGACAGTAACACTGTGGTAAGCGTTACAAGGTCTTGTCGTTCATTATTTATTAAAGGGGGTAAAAATTAGATGACTGAAGTAGTTGCGAATGTCCTCGGTAATGTTGGATCTCTGTTAGTCTATGTTGGTGTATTTGTGCTACTCGTTAACATAGGCGCTGCCATCAAGTCTATGGCGGAGAAAATGTAAACCAGTCAAGCCCGAGGGCCTTTAGAGGGATGCACCCTCTGAAGGCCCTACCTCTTGCACGAAAAAGTTGAAAGGGGAGGAAAGCGGTGGACAAACTAGACCGTTTTAATAATGCCATAACTGACATCTCTGTAAGCTGGCGAAATATCTTTATTTTTGCGGCTGGAATATTCGTAGCTGGTACGATTTTTGCCATTGCGGGTGAAAGTAAGACGGCTTGGCTCATTATTTCGTGGATCATCGTAGCCGTCTTGGCCTTTCTGTTTTTCTACCTGCCGCGAAAAGAGACCAAGGAAGAGGAAAGCTAATTCGTTTTTAAGTGATCCGCTCCCTCTTTGCTAGCTATTATTGGGAACCACCAGAGGCAAGTGTGCCCCATGGGGGAAGGAAGTATTCTTTAACGCCTCGGAGTGCTTTTTACAATTTGCCTCATGAGAAAACTCCTTCTCTATCATTATTGATGATTGAGTCTCCCTTCTTATCTCCACCTTCGCTTCGTATATGAGGCGAAGGTGGAACTTTTTTAACCGGCCCCTTTTCCGGCTTCATACCTGCATCAACAAGACCATCGTAATCCTCTAGTATTTCTAGCAGTTAATTGGCTTAAAACTAGTCGGCATATCGTTTTATTTATAAGGAATTTAGATCAAGCTCAATTCTCGCAGCTTTTTATAAGGCAGTCTGCAGGCAGGTTCTCCTACGCTCACTCCTGGACCTTTTCTATAATCTTCTTTATCCGTTCGATTCCCTCTGGTGAAACTTTACCCAGAGGCGGCCTGACGCAGGAGGCGCCCGGGTGACCCATGATCAGTATAGCCTCTTTAAGGGCAGCTATTGGCGGCACGGAGACCATACTAATTTCGGAAAGCATTGAGATTTTTCGCTGACAATTAATGATCCCGTCAAAATCTTTATTTTGGAACGCCTGATAAAGATCGACCGAAAGATGGGGCATGACATTTATCAAACTGCCAATTAAACCATCCCCTCCAACAGCGAGCGTTCCGAACAGGTATTCGTCAATGCCGGCCAACACGGAGAAGTATTCATGGACAGCCTTGACCCTAAAAACGATATTACGGATGTGACTCAGGCTATCAATAGTGTCTTTTATCGCAACCAGTTTGGGCACGGATTCCACCATGCGAAGTAAAAGTCTGGAGCCAATTCCCTGCCCGGTCAAAGCGGGAAAATTATAGGCTACCAGAGGCAATGAACAGGCCTGCCCAACAGCTTTATAAAACTCCAGCACAGAATCATCGCTGACCTTCCAGAAATAGGGAGTTATGGCCACGATTCCATCCGCGCCCGCTTTTTCAGCATGTTTGGCCAATGCGATCACCTCGTCTAGGTTATTGCTGCTCACACCCAGCAGGACCGGCACCCTTCTATTCTATTTACATGTTTGACCATTGCTGTCGCGTGTTCCTGGCGTTCAGAAAAAGTGAGGTAAGGAAATTCACCGCCAGAACCCTGAAAAAACAAACCATTTACGCCAGCGTCAATCAAGAAATCTGCATGATCAAACTGAGTATTAAAATCTAACCCGCCATCGTCCTTAAACCATGTACAAACTGCTGGAATCACGCCTTTAAAGGTCATTATGTCCCCTTTTCGGCCTTTTATTTTCGCTGCCTACCTGGCAGTTCTCTTTCAGTCAGGTGGAAACACCCAGTTTAGGCAGAATATACCACTGAAGTACGAACCAGATCCCCACTATGATAACAAGCCACCAGATGCTCATTTGGATCCTCCAATCACTTTATTTCTCCTTTTAATGCAGGTGGAAAGAATCGAACCCGAGTTCAAATGTTCAAGTATTAAGATATCATACTGAAATAAAATGGCAAACGATCAACAGGCTGTTTCTTCAGGGCCGCCAGAAAACGCTCTCTTATAATCACTTGGTTGATTGAACCAATCTTGATTAAAATTTCAGCAAATTCGGCTTTTCATGCATCCCATACTACAGCTTGCATCCATTTTCAAGGAAGGCTTCATAAATCACGATGCACCGCTCCCTTGAGAGCTGAATGTCTCTTGGCTGCGGATAATGCCGGGCCATGAAACCACCATTGAACCGATTAAAAATTTTCACCATTTCCTTAACCTCGGTTCGAATCTCATCGTCCGTGCGGTTTTGGGCTGTAGACCATTGAATGTCCACTGTATTCCAGAAACAGATTTTACCGCCAAAATCGTGTGCTAATTTATTATGGTCCATGAGACGAGGCTGATCAAATTGCAGTACATCCACCCCGATTTCGACCATGTCAGGGATCATGTCCAGGATTTGTCCGCAGTTGTGCCAGATGTAGTGCATGCCATTTTGATGGGCGGCTTTGACAATTCGAGTGTACCGCGGTTTATAGTACTGACGAAAGGTCTCGATCTTCATCTGCAGGCTGGTTTGCAAGCCCCAATCTTCCCAGGTCATATAGCCGTCCACCCCGCCGATACGGGCCCACTGTTCAATAACGGCGACGGTTAACCCCGTCAATCGGTCCAGAAGGGCTTCCAGTCCGTCAGGCTGTGTATATGGAGCGATCATCAGTTCTTCAAACCCAAGCAGGGCCCGCATTCTCTCATACATCATGATGGGGTCAAACCCAACCACGTATTTGCCAGCCTGGTTCGCCTGCTCTACAAACGGCTTTAATTGATCGAACCGCTTCGAGCCAGCCACATCAGGGAATTTGTATTCATTGAGTTTTGATAAGTCCTGGAGCGGATTATCAAAGGCATGATCCCACTCTCGGCCTGTAACCTTCTGGCCCACACCCCATTCGTCATAATAAACATCTCCTTTTTTCCGGGGTTTATGCCACCGGCTTCCTCGTAACAAGGCATCTGCAACGATAACCTCAAAGAAATCGCTCTGAAAGGGGATGACAAAGCTGTACGGAATACGAGGAGGGTCATCAAACTCGATAGCCTGCCGCACCATGTCTCGGTTGGTCATTCCCGGTGGTGTTGGCCTTGGCTTGAGGTATTCTTCGATGATAGCGCCCATGGCCTCATTCATCTGAAGCTCCTCCTTCACCGCCCCAGCCTTTCAGACAACTTGAAAGAAGATTGTATAAGCCGGACTTACGAAAACCTCTTTCCGTTGGAAAGGGGAATATATTATAAAGAAAAGAAAGATGGTCAGTTAAGTATGCTGTTTGACAAAACTGCCGATCCGGTTTATGGCCTCCTGCCCTTCAGGCAGAATCGAGGCAAAAAATTGCCAGACGTGGATCATATCTTCCCAGGGTTCAAAAGTAACATCTACTCCTGCTTTCCTGAAACGCTCAGCCAGGCGGGTGGAGTCATCGAGAAGGGTCTCGCTTGTGCCAACCTGGATAAGCACGGGAGGCAGCCCGGTAAGATCCGCATAGAGAGGGGCTGCGAGAGGCGTGCGGGCATCAGCACCGCCAAGATACGCCCTGGCCATCTCAATAATGCCGTCGCGCTGAACCAGAGGATCTGCTTCAGCCTTTGCGCTCATGGATTGTCCGATGCCTTCCAGGTCCACCCAGGGTGAAAGGCAGACAGCTGCAGCCGGGAGAAGGTCGCCTTCATCCCGTAAAGCCACAAGAGTCGCGACCGTCAATCCCCCGCCCGCAGAATCTCCCGCGATTACGATTTGTGCTGGGTCCAGCCCTTCGCCGACCAGCCAGCGGTAAGCGGCCACTGCATCCTCCACCGCAGCCGGGAAAGGGTGTTCTGGAGCCAGCCGGTATTCAATCATGAGGACCCTCGCTTCTGCTGCACGTGAGATATGCGAGCCCATCTCTCGATGTGTATTGATCGAGCCTATGACGTAACCTCCACCGTGCAGGTAGAGGATAACACGATCATTTGCAGCTTCAGGCGCAATAATCCATTCAGCTGGCATACTGCCCGCCTGAACCGACTCGCAGCGAATGTCCTCCGCTATTGGGAAAAGTTTGGCTTGGGCCTCGAAGTTGGCGCGCTGTTCCTCAACCGTCAGTTCTCCCTCGGGCATGTTTTCCTTTATCGTTTGAATAATCATCTGAAACTCTTGACTGGGCATGGGGAATCCTCCTTCATAAGTAACTGATATGTCTTAATATTATAAAAAACCGGTTTGATGATTCAATTATAATTGCTCCAACCTCAAGGGTCAAGCTGGAACATTTGTAATTCCATGATAATAAAACGTCTGAGAGAATGGTTATTTCAAGGTTCTGACAGGATTGAGGTTCCATGAGGCGGGTAAGACGACTTTATCCATGAAATAAGAATAAAAAGGCAGGGCTGTAACCCTGCCTTAAACATTCTGATTATGCTTCTTGCTTAACCCTTGAAGAGCTTTCTCCGCAGTCCCATGAGGCTAAACAGGCCGGAGCCTAGAAACCAAACTGCACCGGGAAGAGGCACAGCTGTCACCTCAAGCCTTGCGACTGAATATTCGTGATCTTCAAGCCATCCACCATGACAGCCAAAGTTATCATCCCAATTTTGCCAACCTAATGCTTCAAAATATATATCAGTTATAACTGGGGGACTGGCAAAAATTAAATCCAGGAAACCCCATGTCTGCGGAGTTTGACTTGAATCGGCTATTAAAGGATACCACACGCTTTGATCAAAGCTATACCGGCCCTCTTCTAAAAAATAACCGCTCCCGTCATTATACGGCTCATTAAATAAATCTGTAATCAAGATTGCGTGTAAGAGCTGGGGCACGTTAAATTGGAAATGCAAGGTTTCAGGCCCTTCGATTTCATCATTCTCGTAAGAGTATTGAATGCCCAGCCCATCTACTACCGGATCTTGATATAGCACCGCGCCCGCAGGAAGTGCAGTTATTGTTAGGCCGGCAGGTGCATAATAAAAAGATGCTGCGCCGTGCGCACCTGAAAAAGCGCTTGAGGTGAAATCCAGGATCAAGGCATGGGCGCCGC
>JAFDHD010000068.1 GCA_019308995.1 Deltaproteobacteria bacterium
AGGTTTGGAGCTGCATGGCTGGCCGAAAATCAGGCCGATAAATGCAGGGCCGAATACCTGCTCAACGAGGGCGGTAGCGGCTGGACGGCCGGCGGCCTGTCGGGATTCTTTTGCGGTGTCGGAGAGAAAGGTCCTCTATGGTTGCGTCTCTGGGCAGAAGGGCCTCCCGGTCATGGGTCCATACCGCTGCATGACAACGCCTGCGTTCGCCTGGTAAAGGCCCTCGATCGTATTACTGAACATAAACAGCCTCTTCAGATCGTCAGCGAGATGCAGGCTTTCCTGGCAAAGGCTGGTATCGGCCGTGATGCCACCCCGGAGGAACTGGCCAAGCATAGCATGATGACCTTAGGGCCCATAGCAGCTATGTTTCACAATACCATAAGCTTAACCGGACTCAAGGCCGGACAAAAGGAAAATGTTATCCCCTCCAAGGCAGAGGCCACTCTCGACTGCCGCCTCCTTCCCGGGGTGGATCAGGCAAGCTTCATGACGGAATTGAAACGGATTATAGGGGATGAAAAAATTCAGATTGAGGTTATCGAGGGTTTCGAGGCCTCGAGTTCACCGCCTGACACTGAAATGTACCAGGCCATTGAGCTGGCGCTGGCTGAAAATTATCCGGGCATAACGGTCCTGCCCACTATTTCGACCGGGTTTACCGACTCCCGTTGTTTCAGAAAACTGGGGTGTCATTGCTACGGCCTCTCCCCGATCATGGTGGACCGTGAAATCCTCTCCACCGCCCATGGACATGACGAACGCATCCCCTTAGATGGCCTGGACAAGGGAATCAAGGTCATCTTCGAAATGATCCAGCGGCTCAACAGCGATTAAGCCTTTAACCTAGATTAAGCCTTTAACATAGATCAAGCGCGCTGTGGTTTGGCGACAGATATCATCATGGCAATCAGAAAGGCGAGGATATATGAGATCAGGAAGACGATGAAAATATGTTGATAGGCTTTGAGTGGATAGCCGCCAGAGGCCAGAAGACCGACCCTGTCCAGCAAATAACCGGTGAAAGGCTGATAAAGGGCCGTAGCCAGAAAAGCGGATGGATTCATGAGCCCGACAGCGGTGCCTGTGAGCCAGGGGGGAAATAATTCTTTGGTGATGGTCATATAAAGGGGGAGACCGCCTCCCCCGCAAAAGCCCATGATCAGGAAGAGCGGGATAATAAGTCCTAAGGAGGCTTTAGCCCCAAAGATTATGAAAATGATCCAGCAGGAAATAGTCAACCCCAAGGTAGTCAAAAGAACCGGCTTGCGGCTGAGGCCAAGTTTATCGGTCAGGAATCCAAAAACCGGGGCGCCAATGGTAAAGCCAAGGGGAATCAGCATAAGGACGCTGCCGGCCTTCACCCGGCTTAATTCATGAATGTCTATGAGATATGGCACGGCCCATAAGCCCTGAAAACTCAAACCCGCGCCGCCGCCGAAAAAGCAGGAAATCGTGATCATCCAGAAACTGGGCTTCCTTAAAACTATTGCCAGACGTTTGAGGGTCCTAATATTGTCAGGGGCGGCCGCGGCTGCCTGCTCCTCAACGGCCGCGTCCTTTACCGGAGCCCAGCCTTTATCCTCCGGTTTGTCCCGGACAATGATCCAGCAAATCAGAGCCAGAAAAAGAGATAGCACGCCCACAGCCATAAAGGACATACGCCAGCCCAGAAAAAGCACCAAATAGGTCAGAGGCAAGGCCGCGGAAAGATTTCCGAGGTTGCCTATGGCCAGGAAGACTCCGGTCAGGCTCGCGAACTCATTGGCCTTGTACCATCTTGAAAAAAGCTTGAGTGTCGGGATAAAAATCCCGCCCACCCCAGCGCCGATGAGGGCCCGCCCCAGCGTGGCAGTGACCTCATTGGCCGCCGTTGCAAACACCAATCCTCCCAGACAGGCCGTCGCCGTGAAGATGGTGATGACGCGCCTCGGTCCAATGGTATCAGACAGAACCCCCACCGGCGGTTGGACCGCGGAGTACACAAAAAAATAGGCCGAGGCGATCACGCCCAGGGACACGGCGTCGGCATCGAAAGCTTGAGCTAGATCGCGGGCAATGATCGTTGGGGCAATGCGATGCAAACAGGCCAGAAAATAAATCGCCCCAACTATGGCAAACAGGACCCAGCGGTATTTTGAAGGGTCGTCAAAAAAACTGCCCGGATGACTTGTTTCTTGCAATATCCTGGTTCCTGGTGAGAGCTCTTTCTAAGTCTGGCAGAAAAATAAAATAGTTCAGTTCGTAATTATTCGACCTTCTTTTGAAGCGCCCTGAAATCAGGCTCACGCTTCTCCCGGAAAGCCAGAACGGCCTCACGGTGTTCGGCCGTGCTTAAACACTTTACCAGGGCCTCGCCTTCTCTCTTTATGACCTTCCTGATGTCTCCCTCGATGGCGTTGGTTAAAATGAGCCTTTTCGCCTCCCTGACGGCCCCAGGCGGGTTTCCCGCATAGCTTTCAGCCAACTGGAGCGCCTCGGGCATGAGTTCGTCTGGCGCAATCACCTTCAAGACTAACCCGATTCTCAAAGCCTCCTCGGCTTTGATGGTGCGGCCGGAAAGCGCAAGATCGGTCGCAGCCTGTAAGCCCACGATCTGAGGGAGGAGAAACGTGCTGGCCAGTTCCGGGACAAGGCCGAGTTTGACAAAACGTATCGAGAAGGAAGCCGTGGTCGAGGCGATGCGAACATCGCAGACCAGGGTTCGTGTCAGACCGGCCCCGATGGCGCTGCCATTGATGGCGCAAACGATGGGCTTGGAAGTAAACGCCTGCTCCACCCAATTTTTTCGAGGCCGTGGTATCTCTTCTGGCGAGGGCCCCTTTCTCTCAAATCGTGAAATGTCGGCTCCGGCGCAGAAAGCCTTCCCAGCGCCGGTAAGCACTATCGCGCCGACTTCCGGGTCTTGATTAGCTGCCTCGACGGCCTCATATATCTCGTAACTCATCTGATTGCTGATTGCGTTCCGGCGCTCCGGCCGGTTAAGGGTAACCACAGCTACATTACCCTTACGGGTGACCATTATTGTCTCATACTTCATGATAAATTTCTTCCTCCTGTATGAAGGCGCACGCCATTTTGAATCTATTAAATGAGTCTGAGAAGATCTATAAGGTAAAAAGATGACAGCTCAATTTTGTGTGAGCTACTGTAAGATAAAAAGGGCTGCATGTCAAAAGTCGGCGCTGGGTGGAGTAATGAAACGGGAGATTTTTTCTTTTATTTCTTGAAAATTCGATGTAAAATCCGTTTGGCTTTTAAAATGAATCCTCATTTTTTTTCGGCAGGTGGGAGCTTCTGCTTAAATCACGCGCTGCTGTACCTCATGGTTTGGCGGCTGGCAGAATACGATATGAATTTTCTTGGGGATATAAACTGATTTGATTGCCTCAATAAAAAAGGAGGGTGGAAATGTCAGAATTAACCTTTTTGTCAGACCTTTATGAATTACGTGCTCAAGAGAAAGGCGACAAGCCTTATATCTTTTATGAGGACTATACCGTTAGTTTTGCCGAGTTTTATCAGGGAACATGCCGGGCGGCCAACGGGCTGGCTGCCCAGGGTGCGAGCCCTGGAGATGGGATCGCCCTGATGATGGGTAACTGCCCGGAGTATTTATTTGTGATAAATGGAACACCTCGAGGCGGCTTTTACAGCGTGCCGATTAATACGGCCATGAAAGGGGAAAGCCTCAAGTACGTGCTGACCGACTCGGATGTCAAGTACCTGCTCGTGGACGATACCTTTTATCCCAGGATCGAAGAACTCGGAAGCCCCTTGGGAGCGATCCAAAAGATCTTTGTGCGCCGCACCACGGATGCGCCTCTCCCTTCCGGCACTATAGAGTTGGAGGCTCTTTTAGACGCTTCACCGGAAAAGCCTTCCCACACCCAGAAGATGGGCGACATGACCATCATCATATATACTTCTGGAACTACTGGCATGCCCAAGGGGGTGGTCACCCGCGGCGTTCCCGGCAGCCCTCAAAGGGTACAGCTGCTCGCCTCGATATGGGCCAGGCCTGATGACATCCTTTACACCTGCCTTCCTCTCTTTCATGGTAATGCTTTGAATCTGACTGCGGCTCCAGCCATGGGCGCGGGGGTGCCTTTTGGCCTGGAAAAAAAATTTTCCGCCTCAAAGTTCTGGGAGCCTATCCGGCGCTGGGGCGTGACAACATTCAACGCGCTCGGGGCCATGATCCCCATTCTGATGAAGCAGCCTGAGAAGCCGGACGACGCCGACAATCCGGTGCGGCTTGTCTTTTCCGCCGCCTGCCCGGCCAACCTCTGGGTGGCCTTTGAAAAGCGGTTTAATGTTGAGATTTATGAAGGCTACGCCGCGGTTGACGGCGGCGGGGTGTTCATCATGAACCGCGGCGACGCGCCGGTGGGTTCAGTAGGCAAGTTCCCCCCTGTGGTCGAATGGAAACTGGTGGATGATGATGGAAACGAGGTGCCACAGGGAGAGGTTGGCGAACTCATCAATAAGGTGCCCGAGGATCGCAAAGGACGAGTTGTTGAGTACTACAAGAATCCCGAAGCCTCTGAGGAAAAGGTTAAAGGCGGATGGATCCGTTCCGGAGACCTCTTTTATGCCGACCAGGAAGGCAACCTCTTCTTTGTGGACCGTAAAACCGATTCCATGCGCCGCCGCGGCGAGAACATCTCCTCCTGGGAGGTGGAGAACGTGGTGGAAAAGCACCCGCATGTGGCCGAATCCGCAGCCTTTGGGGTTCCTTCCGAGCTGGGCGAGGACGAGGTTATGATTCACGTCGTGCCCAAAGCCGGCGCCAAGCTCGACCTGAAAAACCTTATTAATTTCTGCGTCGAAAATATGCCTTACTTCATGGTCCCCCGCTATATTGATGTCACGGATGAGGTTCCCCGGACTCAGACCCACAGGGTCCTGAAGGGTGACATGAAAAAGCGCGGCGTTACCGAGCGTACCTGGGATCGGGAAAAGGAGATGCCTGACCTTAAGTTGAAAAGGTAGATCCAATCCTTTCCCTGTCTTCCATTCAGTCGTCTGTCAAAGGCTGACTGAGGCTGCAAACCAGGCGGTTGAAAAGAACAGTCATTCCACAATTAAACTCAAGCGTGCCTTTGCACGCTGATCAGGAAGGTTCTGATGGTCAAATTAGTCTTTTGCCTTCGGCGGTTACCCCATCTGACAAGCGAAGAATTTCAACAATACTGGCTCGAGCGCCACGGCCCGCTCGTGCGTAAACACGCCAGGGCCATGCGCCTCAAGCGTTACATTCAGGTCCATACCTTTTCGGATAATCCGGTCAACGACCAGTTGCGTTCTGGGCGCGGTGGGCCGGAAGCTTATGATGGCGTGGCTGAGCTCTGGTGGGAGAGTTTTGAAGACCTGGCCGCGGCTTACTCCACGCCTGAAGCTCAGAAGGCGGCCGAGGAGCTACTTGAGGATGAACGGCGTTTTATTGATCTTGAAAAGTCTCCTCTCTGGTATGCCCAGGAGCATGTCATTGTGATGGAGAATTGATGTAGCGCGGCCGCGGAAATTCCATTACAGCATTCTTCAATCACTTTAATGAAAAAGGAATAAAACTATGGCTATGCGTGATTTGGATTTTAATCTTACCGACGAGCAAAAGGCTATGCGTGATATGGTCAGGAAATTCGGGGCTGAGGTCATGCGTCCGGCCGGTATTGAGCTGGATAAGATGAGCGATCCAGCGGATGTGATCGCTAAGGACTCAGTTTTGTGGGACATCTATAAAAAGTATCGTGAACTGGGTTTCCACAAAAGAGGCATATCCAAGGCGTGCGGCGGCATGCTGGGGGATATGGATGCCATGTCATTCATCTTGGTGGCAGAAGAAATGGGCTACTGGGACTCTGGTTTGGCGATCAGTTTTGGTGTGGACAGCATGCCTTTTGCCTTGGCGGCCATGTCCCCTGACCCTGAACTGCAAGGCTGGGCGCGGGCGTATGTGGAGGACACGGAGTGCAAGATGGTCGGATGCTGGGCCATCACTGAGCCGGATCATGGTA
This sequence comes from Deltaproteobacteria bacterium, assembly GCA_019308995.1. NCBI lineage: Bacteria > Pseudomonadati > Myxococcota > Myxococcia > Deltaproteobacteria bacterium. The sequence goes on from JAFDHD010000068.1 coordinate 6,021, forward strand.
CGGACTGGCTTTTACGGAGTGAGGCTACCAATTGCCCGGAGTGCAAACCTAATGTGAAGGCCGTTTTAAAGGGGGATGAATACATCCTTCAAGGCCAGAAGTCGGCCTGGGTGAGTAACGGCACCATGGCCACTCATACCAATCTCCATGTCAGTCTGGATCCCGCCAAAGGGATGGCTGGCACGGGACTGGCCGTCGTTCGCCTGGACCTCCCGGGCATCACAAAAGGCAAACCTCTGGATAAGATAGGACAGCGCTCTTTGAACCAGGGAGAGATATACTTTGATGACGTCAGAATACCCAAGAACTGGATGATCGTACCAAACCCGGCTCTGATCGAAGGGGCCGGTGAGATGGGCCTGGCTCGTGTTAATGGAGGCATGGGCATCGTTTTTGCCGGACTGGCCAGGGCCGCTTTTGATGAAGCCTTAAAATACGCCAGAGAACGGATTCAGGGCGGGGTGCCTATCTTCGAGCATCAGAACATCAAACTCAAGCTCTTTAAGATGTACAAGATGGTCGAGGCGGCGTGCGCCTTATCCCGCCGCATGGGGCTCTATAACGCTGCAAACCCGTTATCTCCTTCGGCCCCGCCGGCCGTGGCTTCCAAGGTGTTATCCACGGAGACCGCCTTTGAAGTGGCGAGTGAAGCCATTCAGATATTGGGGGGAAATGGCCTGAGTAAAGAATACCCTGTTGAAAAAATGTTCCGGGACGCCCGGGCGGCCATGATCGAGGATGGAGTCAACGAGTCCCTGTCCCTAGCCGCCACGCAATTTATGTAAGCGGGCGCCTGTTTCAAGAAAAATTCAGGCATTAAACAGCAAGACCTGGAGGGAGTTACAGGGCTGGGTCATGAAGCGGCCTTGGGGTTCCTTTTAGCAAGATATTATCAGGTCATGACGAGGCTAAATTCGGCCCTTGGCCGCGGATATTCTACAATTGAAGCCTAATACTGGTGCATGAAGGAGTGAAAAAATGGCATATCGAGACATTGACATGAATCTTACTGATGAAGAAAAGGCATTACGCGACACGGTCCGAAAGTTCGGCGCTGAGGTCATACGGCCGGCTGGCATTGAACTGGATGCGCTCCATGATCCAGCCGATATGGTTGCCAGCGGCTCAGTCCTGTGGGACGTATTTAAACAGTATCGTGAATTGGGTCTCCACAAGAGAGGTATGCCAAAGGCCTTTGGCGGCATGGCCGAGGACGTGAGTCCCATGTCACAAATTCTGGCTGGAGAAGAAATGGGTTATGCCGATGCCGGCCTGGCCATCAGTTTTGGCGCGTGTGGCATGCCGTTTGCCATGGCGGCCTTTTCTCCGGACCCGGAGGTGCAGAACTGGGCCCGGGAGTACTGTGAAGATACAGAAGGCAAAATAATCGGATGCTGGGCCATTACCGAACCGGACCACGGGGGTGACTGGTCGCTCGGAGGCGACAATCCAAAATGCGCCCCTTCGGTCAGGGCGGTCAAGAAAGGAGACGAGTACATTGTCAACGGCCAGAAGGCCGCCTGGGTCAGTAACGGCACCATCGCGACCCATGCCGTCTTCCATATGGCCCTGGATCCGTCCAAAGGGATGGAGGGGACCGGACTGGCCCTCATTCCCCTGGATTTGCCAGGCATTTCTCGCGGCAAACCTTTGAACAAGATAGGACAGCGGGCCCTGAATCAGGGGGAGATCTTTTTTGAGGAGGTCAAGATACAAAAAAAATATTTCCTTATCGAGGATCCGGCCATCATGACCGGGATGGGCGAAACCATCCTGGCCGGGGCAAACGGCGGCATGAGCATCGCCTTTGCCGGATTGGCCAAGGCGGCCTATGATGAGGCGTATAATTACGCCAAGGAACGGATTCAGGGCAGTGTGCCCATCTTCGAGCATCAGAACATCAAGCTAAAACTCTTCAAAATGTTCACCATGGTCGAGGCCGCGCGCGCTGCAGCCCGCCGTCAGGCTCTTTACAACGCCGTTAATATGCCTCCGTCAGGCGCCCATGCCGTGGCGGCCAAGTGTCTATCCACTGAGACGGCCTTCCAGGTGGCCAGTGAGGCCATTCAGATTTTTGGCGGAAACGGCCTCTCCAAGGAGTATTGTATCGAGAAGATCTTCCGGGACGCCCGGGCGTCCATGATAGAGGATGGGGTGAATGAAACCCTGTCGCTGGCCGCAGTGGAATACCTGTAATCTGAGTGAGGTATAAAAGGCAGGCAAAAGGATAAATATTTTCGTCTGAAATATTTCAATCGTACTTGAAGGAGGCCGCGCGCCCCGGCTTCATTCGAGTGGATGAGGAGCAATCGTCTTCGGTTCCGGCTAAAAATATGTCTTTAAATAATTAATTAGAGAAGGGGAGTGCCATGGGTTACGAAGATTATAACTGCCTGAAGGTTCGCGCCGAACGCGGTGTGGCCTTTGTGACGATTGACAACCCGCCGATTAATATTTTGACTATTGAGCTGGCGGGTGAACTGAGTCGTCTGGCCGATGAGATTGCAGCGGATGATGACGTTCGGGTCGTGGTTTTTGACAGTGCCGATCCGGATTTTTTTATCGCCCATTTTGACGTGAGTCTGCTGGTGGAACTGCCAGATGAACCACCGCCCAAGTCTCATGAGCTTCACGACTTGAACAAGGTCTATGAAGCATTTCGGACCATGCCCAAAGTGACCATTGCCAAGATTGAAGGGTGTGCGCGCGGCGGCGGGAGCGAGTTCCTGTTGGCCCTTGACATGCGGTTCGGGGCGATCGGCAAGGCGCGGCTGAATCAAATCGAAGTAGGACTGGGCATTCTCCCCGGCGGAGGCGGCACCCAGCGGCTCCCCCGCCTCATTGGTCAGGCCCGGACCATGGAGGTAGTTCTTGGCTGCAATGATATTTCGGCTGAGCTGGCCGAACGTTACGGTTATATCAACCGCGCCCTTCCCCCTGACCTCTTGACATCCTTTGTCGAGGACCTGGCCTACCGGATCGCCTCCTTTCCGGCCAGGACCATTGGCTTGGCTAAAAAAGCGGTGCAGGCTGCCGCTGAATTGCCTCTTCTTAAGGGCCTGCTTGAAGAAACGTACCTGTTCAATCAATCAGTGGCCCTGCCCACTTCCAAGAAGCTGATGGCTGAGTTCCTTGAACAGGGCGGTCAGACTCGGGAAGGGGAACTGGACATGGAAAATCTGTTGACCAGGCTGGCCAGAGGCAGCTGATTTATGTTTTATTAGACGGGAAACCTTTTAAGGGGCGGTTGAAGGTTTTTATAATAATACCATCTTAAAAAAGGGGGGGCAGTCACTATGATTAAGGTTGTGGTCAATGGCTCACAGGGGCGGATGGGCCGTGAGGTGGTCCAAGCCGTGGAAAGCGATCCCGATCTTAAGCTGGTCGGTCAGACCGACCTCGGGGACGACCTGGAAGAAGTCATTCAGGAAACAGAGGCCGAAGTGGTCGTTGATTTTACTGTGCCTGCGGTCCGCGTGGATAATTTTAAAAAGATCATCAATAACGGGGCGCGTGCGGTGGTTGGAACGACAGGGTTTACCGAGGCGGAAATCGAAGAACTTTCAAAACTATGCCAGGGGAAAAAGATTGGGGCCGTCATCGCCCCGAACTTCGCCATCGGTGCGGTTTTACTTATGAAATTTGCGGCTGAGGCAGCCAAATACCTCGGTGACGCAGAGATCATTGAATTACATCATGATAAAAAGCAAGATTATCCCTCTGGCACCGCGGTCAAGACCGCCCAGTTGATGCTTAAGGAGCGGGAGAAATTTAATCAGGGGGTCAGCGACAAGGTGGTTAACCTGGAGGGGGCAAGAGGGGCCGAAACCGGGGGCCTTCGGATCCATTCTGTTCGTCTGCCCGGGCTGGTGGCTCACCAGGAAGTTATTTTTGGAGCCCTGGGCCAGACCTTGAGCATCAGACATGATTCCATGAGCCGGGAGTCGTTCATGCCAGGGGTGATCATGGCTGTAAAGAAGGTCATGGAAAGCAGTGAATTGATATACGGGCTGGAACATATCCTTTGAATCTCTTGGAAGCGAGGAGGCTGGGCGTTGGTCTAGCCGGTCTCTTTTTATTGCCTTCTTTCATTTGTAATAAATTTGCCACTTGACACCTAATGCAGCTTCGCATAATATCACCACATTTGATTAAAGAAATGCCAAGGCTGGATGGAATTGGAAAGGGAGGAACCAGCTGAGGTTTAGTCGGATAAATCTTTTTATACGGATGAATTATTGTGTATGCTCGATGATGTTATAGGATACAGATTTATAAGCGTGCGCCTCACTTTTTAATTAAAGATACAAACAGATATCATCCGTAAAAAAAATATTCAATTTACCGAAAAAACGGCATTTTATTGAGCGACTGAGGACCGTTTTTATAGTATGATTTACCTTTCAGCAGGTTGGTGAGTCTAGGTGATTGAAGCCGAAAATTTGACTAAGTATTACGGTACTTTCCTGGCTATCGAGGATGTCAGCTTCGAGGTGGGCCAGGGAGAGATTGTGGGTTTTTTAGGGCCCAATGGCGCAGGGAAGACGACGACTATGCGTATCCTCGCCGGGTTCATCCCGCCCAGCTCTGGCACGGCGCGGGTGGCTGGATATAACATCCATACTCAGTCCCTCAAAGCCCGCCAACGCATTGGTTACCTTCCCGAGACCGTTCCTTTATACAAGGACATGACGGTTAAGTCCTTCCTCCGCTTTTACGGGACAATCAGGGGCATGGACAAGCGCCGCCGGGAGGCCCGGGTGAAAGAGGTTATGGATATCTGCCGCATTGACGGTTATGCCCGAACCCCTATCAGTAAGCTTTCAAAAGGCTTTCGGCAGCTGGTCTGCGTGGCTCAGGCTATTTTGCATGAGCCCGAGGTTTTGATCCTGGATGAGCCTACCATCGGCATTGACCCCAGGCAGGTCGTCCAGATCAGGCAGCTTATCAAAGATTTGGGCCAGGAACACACCGTCATTCTCAGCACCCATATCCTGGCTGAAGTGAGCATGATTTGTGAAAGAATCATGATCATGGATCATGGCAAGATTGTGGCCGTTGACAGTGCCGAAAGACTCTCCGAGCGGCTTAAAGGAACTCAGAAAATCGAAATAGAAGTTAAGGGCCCGGCTGAAGCAATTGCGGCGCGTCTGCGCTCTGTACAAGGCGTTTTCAAGGTCACCGTGGGAGGTTCTGGCGATCAGAGGCTGTTTGAGGTGGAGTGTTCCCCGGGTCAAGACATTCGGGAAGAACTGGCTTCAGCCGTGGTTGAATCCGGCTTTAGCCTTCTGGAATTGAAATCTTATGAGATGAGCGTTGAGGATATTTTCCTCAAGCTGACCGACAGGCAAGAGAGTTAATTTGGTACGCAACACATTGGCCATCGCGGGCAAGGAACTCAGAACCTATTTTGGGTCTCCACCGGCTTACATCATTACCGCGGTCTTCCTGGTCATCGCCGGGTACGGTTTTGGCTGGACTTCGGCGACATACCTGGAAACGACCATTCAGGGATTTTTAGGATGGGGCAGCTTCTTCCTCCTCTTCCTCGGACCGGCGCTGACCATGCGCCTCTTTGCCGAAGAAGAAAAGCTGGGAACGCTTGAACTTCTCTTGACTGCTCCGGTCAGGGACCTCGAGGTTGTGCTGGGCAAGTATCTGGCCAGCCTGGGCATGCTGACGGTGATGCTGGTGTTTACCCTTTACTACCCGCTGGTGCTGGCCTGGTTTGGCGATCCGGACTGGGGACCGATCATCAGCGGATACGTTGGCATCTTCCTGCTTGGGGCCATCTTTTTAGCCATCGGGCTTTTTGCCTCTTCCCTGACGTCAAATCAAATTGTGGCTTACGTCGTGGGCAGCGCGGCGGTGCTGGTGCTTTGGTTTATCGGCCATGCGGCCGCGGTCGCGGGAGATAAGGTCGGTGCGGTCCTCGGCTACATTTCTGTCTCCAGCTACTTTCCTGCGTTTGGCCGGGGCGTGATTGACACCAACGCCATAGTCTACTACGTGAGCATCATCGCGGTTTTTATCTTCCTGACCATAAGATCACTTGAAACGAGGAGATGGAGATAAGTGGACCGGGTTCGTTCTTTCCTGATTGCTGTTAGAAATCTGGCCGTCATTCTGGGCGCGATCAGCGTTTTCGCTGCCGCTTTAGTGCGCTTCTTTCTCCCAGAGCTTTCGGACTCCGCTTTAGGGCTTCTTATCATGGGCGGGGTTCTTCTTTTAATTTGCGTCCTGGGATCCTTGAACGAAATCAAAATCTTTATACTCAGCAAACAGGGCCGGTACAGCGTGAACACGGTGGTTATGATTGGGGTCTTTGTTGCTATCCTCGTCCTGGCCAACTTTTTTGGCTTGACCAATCATCGTCGCTTTGATGTTACAGCTTCCAGCAAGTTTACATTAGCCCCGCAAACCCAAAGAGTTATCAGGGACTTGAAACAGCCGGTCAAGGCCATTGGCTTCTTCCCGGAAGTAACCCACTACCGGGCCGAAAAGGAGGCGGCTAAGAATCTGCTCGAGGAATACAGGTATTTCAACCGTAAGTTCAGTTTCAAATTCATTGATCCTGACGCCGAACCTGGAGCAGCGAAACAGTACCGCGTGAAACACAACGGGTCCATTGTCTTTACGAGCGGGGAACGCCAGAAGATTGTGCGTCTGGCCAGTGAACGGACCTTTACCGGCGCGCTGTTGGAGGTTACGGGCATTAAGGCGAAGAAGGTATATTTTTTAAGCGGTCACGGCGAGCGGGATGTCAACAATCTGCGAGAGGACGGTTACGGCCGTGCCCGGATCGGCTTAATCAGGGACCTTTACCAGGTCGAGACCCTTAACCTGACTTTGACGCCGGAAGTTCCCGCGGACTGTGCCGTGCTGGTTATCGCCGGACCGAAAAATGCCCTGCCATCGGCTGAAACCGGGGCTATCCTCAAGTTTTTAAAAGAAAACGGAAAGGTTCTCTTACTCGTCGATCCGAATCCACCTGTGGAAGTGAATGAGATCCTGGCCGCCTGGGGAATTAAGATCGGCCAGGGCCATATAGTTGATAAAGCCGCTTATGTAAGGCCAGATAAAACAACGCCAGCGGTTTTCCGGGACAGGTACCCGCCGATTATCGTCACCGCCGGCCTGGATACAACTTATTTTCCTGAAGCCGTTCCGGTGACCCTGACCAGTGAATTGAAAAGAGTTCTAAACAGCATGAAAAAGGAGGGAAAAGCTGAAGAAGAGAAGGCAAAATGGCCGTTAGCTCCTGCGCAATATGGCAACCTGATCGTCCTCCCGGCCATTCTGACAACGGAATCAAGCTGGCTTGAGACAAATGTGAAGGACCAAAGGTACGATAAAGATGTGGATACTAAAGGTCCCTTGGCTTTAGGAACGCTTCTCATAGCCTCCTCTCCTTTGAGCGAGGAAGCCCCGGAAAAGGTAAGGGAGGAAGAAAAGCTGACCCGGATCGTTATCATTGGCGATTCCGACTTCGCCTCGAATCAGCACATACAAAACGGCGGTAATGGCGACCTTTTTCTGAACTCGGTCAACTGGCTGGCAGAGGAGGAGCACCTTATCTCTATCAGGCCCAAACCTTACACCTTCAGAAGGCTGGTCATCAGCGAAGACGCCTCGCGATTCATTCGTTTTTCCAGCATCGGGCTTCTCCCTCTGGCTTTAATTATCCTTGGCGGAATTATCTGGTTCAGAAAAAGATAAAGGCACTTTGCGGTGAGCTTTAAAAACACAGTCCTCCTCGCGGTCATCCTGGCCATATTTGCGGGTTACATGTTCTACGAACATTACATGAAACCCGGAGAGAAGATCGAAGAGCCCCCTGAGATATGGTCGGTTGAAGAAGAGTCAATTGAAAAGATTGACATGCGCTTGCCAGGTGAGAACAAGAGCGTCTCGTTCATTATCGGCTCAGATGAATACTGGGACTTTAATGAGCCCGACAGGCCGGCGGTGGATTTGAAACGCTGGGGCGGCATCGTCCTGCTGCTTACCGGCCCGCAATCAAGAAGACTTGTTGCCCAGAAGATGGGGAATCCTGATGACTTTGGCCTGATCAAGCCGCGGCTGATCATTACTTTGGGCATTCGGGATAAAGACGGCCTGGAAATACATGTCGGGAGCCCGACACCGAACGGGGATGCTTTTTATGTCAGGGTCAAAGGGTCTGAGCAGCTTTATATGGTTGACCAGACATGGATGCAGGTCATGAAACGACTGGTGACAGAACCGCCCCGGGAGATTCTCAGACCGGTGACGCCGCCGAGCGGGTAACTGCTTAACTATATTTGGGAAAAGGATTTTTCGTTTGACTGAACCAAGGAATCATTCACCGAATCATTCACCGGATAGCTCCTCTGAACGTCCGAAACTTAGGCGCAGCGCCATGGCCATTATAGTGGCTGTGGTGGTCGTGATCGGGGCCGTTATCATAGGCTATCCTTACTATCAAGCCTATCTTGCCCCGTGGAATGAACCTGTGCTTACCGTCCGGGACACCGTCTTCGACATGCGCTACTATATGAAGCTTCTTCGCCTGCACATGACCGGATCGGAGAAAGACAAGTTCGCAATAACCATGCGCGTTATCGAGAAGATTCAAGAGTCGGCTTTAATCGAGCAGGAGGCTGTAAAACTGAAGATCGGTGTGTCCAATGAGGAGGTCGCTCGTGAGATCAGGCGGCGCGTGCTTGAATCCAGTAAAGGGGAGGGTGAATACGAAGATCTTTACGAAAATCTTCTCAGGGGACTCCGACTCTCGGAAAAAGACTATACCCAGTTGGTTAAACAGGACCTGTTCAAGGCCAAGCTGCTCAATAGTTTTGAAAAAGGACTTCCAGATAAAGTTGAGCATGTGCACGTCTTTGCCATCGTGACAGGCCGGGCCGAAAAGGCCGAGGAGCTGAGAAAGAGGCTAGGTCAGGGAGAGGATTTTAACAAGCTGGCCAGGGAGGAGTCCATAGATTTAAGCTCCAGCAAGAAAGGCGGCGACCTTGGCTGGATCCCTAAAGGGGTGGATGAAAGAACCGCCACCGCTCAGGTGCTTCTCCAGGGAATCTTGACCAAAACCAAGGCAGACGCCGAGAATGTCAGGGCCAGGCTCGCGGCCGGGGAAGATTTTTCCGAGCTGGCCAGGAAGGTCTCCATGGACGATGCGACCAGGTCCCAAGGCGGCTACCTGGGCTGGGTTTCGACAGACTTCCAGAGAGGAGGCAAACAATACGGGGCCGAGTCTTATGAGCTTGAGCCAGGGAGCTTAAGTGAGCCGATTGATACAGGCGAGGGGTTCTGGGTCACAAAACTGCTTGAAAAGGTGCCAGAAGGCAAGGTTATTGACGATTACGCTTTTGGCCTTGAAACAGGCCAGGTCACTCCACCTTTGTTTACCAGGGGAGGTTATTATCTGATTGAGGTTGCAGGGAGAGAAAATCGAAATCTCGTCAAGGAGCATAAAAAAATTTTAGCGCATAAGGCGCTCAAGAACTGGCTGAGAGAGAGTGCTACCAAAGGCAGTGAGGAGGGTTGGATAAAATGGAACTGGGGGTCTGAGCCCCTGAACTGGGCCCTCGATCATCTCTAGTATCTTAGGTTTGTTTTGATCGCCCCGTTGCGGCCTTGATCAACGCTGACCAGCCTTTTACCTTGACACCAAAAATTCCGCATGCTAATGACTGAGAGTCCTGAGAAAGATTTATGTCCTTTATCTTACTTAATATATTAAGAAAAAGGATATCAAGCAAGACGTAAAACTGACCTCCTGGCATGATGGGTTGATTACTCAAGCGAATCTTAACGGGTTAGCATAGAAACATAGAACACACTGGCCTTTGATTGGATATTAATTAAATATTGGCGGCACCTGGGAGAAATAACAATTGGGCATGAGGGAATACATAATTAGAAGGCTCATTTACTCCTTCATTATCTTGGCCCTGGTTACGGTTCTTATTTTTGCCATGGTGAGGCTACTGCCTGGAGACCCCATTCGCGCGGCCATGCAGCAGAATGTGGACCTGACAGATGAAAGCATAGTCCAGGAAGTGCGAGCCAGGTACGGGCTGGATAAACCGGTTCACATTCAGTTTGTGATATGGCTTAGAGATTTCTTCAAGGGCGACTGGGGAACCTCCCTTTCCAGCGGTGAGCCGGTGCTGGCCATGTTCTGGCGCAGGCTGCCTGTTACGCTTGAACTCTTTGTCGGCGCCACTTTTTGGGCCTGGCTGATTGGGATCCCGCTGGGCATATTCAGCGCCTTGAACCGAAATTCATATTTAGACGCTTCATTTACCGGTATCGCCATTGTCGGTATTTCAATCCCGGTCTTCTGGGAGGCCATCCTTCTTATCTATGCCTTGGCCGTGATCATAAGGATATTTCCACCTTCCGGATATGTGCCCTTTTTCACCGACCCGTGGCAGAACCTCATGTGCGTGGCCATGCCCACTTTTGTTATGGGCACTCAGTCAGCCGGCGCGTTTTCTCGATATATTCGTTCGAGCCTTCTGGAGGTTTTAGGACAGGACTTTATCCGCACGGCCCGGGCCAAGGGGCTTCGTGAACGAATGGTCATTTACAAACATGCCACCAAGCCGGCCATGATACCGGTGGTCACCGTTGTCGGTCTTTCCTGGGGCCATCTCATAGCCGGCTCGTTTATCGTGGAATTCATGTTCGCCATCCCCGGACTGGGCCGCATGGGTGTTGACGCTGTATTTGCCAGGGATTTCCCGGTCTTACAGGCCACGCTGATCCTTGTCGTCTTAAACGTGCTGCTGGCAAATCTGGTGGTTGATATCATCTACGGATATCTCGACCC
>JAFDHD010000069.1 GCA_019308995.1 Deltaproteobacteria bacterium
GGGGCCTTGAATTCCATGGTCTGGCAGCGCATGACGTCATCAATGACACCGGTCGCGGTAAACTGAAGGGTGGGCAGGCCGGAGACCTTGTGCTTTTCGCCATAGGGTCCGGCCAGGTTGCCGTCCACATACATACTGTCCTTGCCTGAAAGCAGGGGGATGGAGTAGGCCAGGCAGGCCTCGCGCAAGGCCCAGTTGGCCCTGACCAGCTGGGCGGCTTTATACTTGCCATCCGGGTTGGTTTGGGGATCAAACTGAATATGGGGCCAGCAGAAGTTGTCTAGTCCGCCGATATGATCCAGGCTCGCTCCTACGGCCAGAAGCCGTCTCACGGCCTCATCCACAGTGGCTGAAACCATGTGAAAAGTGTCAATAACGGCATAAGTCGGATTGATGGCCTGTGCTACGGCCAGGCCCCGGGTTGAACCCAGAACCGGGGAACAGACAACCGCGTCAGAAGGTGTGTCCCTGAATACGCCGACCAGAGGCTTGATGACGCTCGCCCCCTGAACCTCGTGATCATACTGACGGGCGATCCACTCCTTGGAGCATATATTTGGTCGAGCCAGCATATCGGTCAGCAGGCCGGTCAGGTCTTTGGAGGGGCTGAGCACGGGTTCAGCCAGGCCGCGCCTTTCAGGCGGAGACCACTCCGCCTCAAACTCCCACTGCGGAAAATCGGATTCAAGTAAAGCCAGATCAACGCAGGCACAGGTTTTCCCATTGTATTTGAGGTGAAGCCTGCCAGTACCGGTGTAACGGCCGATGACGGTGCTCTTTACAGCGTGCAAATCCGAAAGCTCCATGAAACGATCCAGATTCTCGGGTCGGACCGCCACGGTCATGCGCTCCTGGGATTCAGAGACCCAGATCTCCCACTGGTCCAGTCCCTCGTACTTCAGAGGAACCCGGTCCAGGTCAACCTCAGCCCCGTTAGAATACATGGCCGACTCGCCGATAGAGGAAGAAAGCCCGCCGCCGCCGTTATCGGTGATGAATGCGATCAACCCCTGGTCCCGGGCCTCGAGGAGGAAGTCATGCATCTTTTTCTGGGTGTAAGGGTCACCGATCTGGACGTGTCCGGCTGGAGTATGCTCGCTGTATTCTTCTGAAGCGGCGGTCACGCCGTGGATACCGTCTTTACCCACCAGGCCGCCGCACATGATAATCAGGTCCCCGGGGCTGGTCTTCTTTTGCTCTGAGGGCTGATTTTTCACCTGATCGGGCATCAACCCCACGGCCGTAACAAAGACCAGACACTTGCCCATATAGCTTGGGTGGAAAAAGACTTCGCCAAAGGGAGTGGGGATGCCGCTCTTGTTGCCACCGTCCTTGACCCCTTCGATGACGCCGTCCAGGAGCCTGCGGGGGTGAAGGTGAGGGGTTAAAGGTCCGTCATAATCCCTTGGCCCGACGCAGTAGCCATAGGTGCCCAAGATGATACGCGAGCCTAATCCCGTGCCCATAGGGTCTCGGTATACGCCCACGATCCCGGTTATGGCCCCGCCGTAAGCTTCCATATTGGAGGGGCTGTTGTGAGTCTCGCCGGTAATGGTATAGTAATGATTCTCATCGAATCGGCCCACCCCGGCGTTATCCCACAGGACCGAAGCCACCCAGGGCTTTTTTGCGGCGAGTTCCCTGGTGGGCGCCTCGATATATGTCTTGAAGAGATTATTCACTTCGATCTTTTCACCGGTGGCCAGGTCGTGATAATGAAACAGGCCGTTGAAAGTATTATGGTTGCAATGGTCGCTCCGGGCCTGGGCGATGTACTCCAACTCGACGTCCGTGGGCAGGGACAACCCGACTTCCTTGCGTGCGGCCAGGACCTCGGGCCTTAAGAAATACTCCCGGATGGTGGGCACGTCGTTCGGATTGAGGGCCAGGTCGCGTTCGTCGCTGATGCGCAGCAGTTCAGCGTCACTTGTAACCGAGATTTCGGTTACCGTGGGCTCATGAGCCAGGATGACCCTGGGGATGATAATGCCAATGCCTGCTTCCGGGTCCCACTCCTCTCTGGTAAATACCTTCCAGGTTTGAATGATTTCATTTGCCAGGAGCTGCCGGGTCATCAGTTCAACGTTATCCTTTTTCAGAGCCGGTCCGTTCACCAGGTAAAGCTGAGAAGTGTACACCGCTTCTTTTGGTGAAAGCGCGATCTGGAAGAAGTCTTCCAGGGCCTCCTGAGCCGTGGACCCGGCCGTGTCCCGCACCCCGGGGCGGAAACCCACCCAGAGGGCGAAATCAAACTCACGGGCTAAGGGCTGATATGAAGAAACCTGGGTGACGGGATTGGTAAAGATGCTCTGGCGAGCCGCTTCAAGCTGCCTTGGCGTTAGGTCCGCGTCAATGGTCAGGACCTGTATGACGCGCACCTTTTGAACGGGCAGGTTAAAATAATCCCTGGCCCTGTTCTTCAGCGATTCACCCTGCGGGTCCAACAAATCGGGCTTGAGAGCTATTTCGAGACGATGCGCCATCTTTTGAGGCAAAGTCTAACAGCTTGAATACGACTCCGTCAATCAGAAAGCAGAGGGAAGCTTTTTGAGTTCGGAGATGGTTCTATAGTGGAAAAAAGGTTTCCCCTAACAAAACCTTTTGGTAACTTAAAGCAATGAAAAAGTTTTTCAAAGTCAAAACGGTTGATGAGGTCTTGTCAATCATAAACAGCTTCGATCCTCTCGAAGCCGAAGAAGTCCCTCTGACTCAAGCCAGGGCGCGTGTGCTGGCCGATGCCGTGGCGGCCCAGGAGGACCTGCCTCAGTTTGATCGCTCGACCATGGATGGATACGCCGTCCGGGCGCGGGACACCTTTGGAGCCACTGAAGCCTTGCCTGCCTTGTTTACAATCATAGGTGAGATTTTTATGGGGCGTCAGCCTGATTTCAAGATAGGTCCCGGAGAGGCGGCCCGCATCTGGACCGGAGGCATGATGCCACGAGGATCGGACGCGGTGATCATGATCGAGTACGCCCGTTTGGTGGATGAGACGACTGTCGAACTGGCCAGGGCCGCGGCGCCTTATGACAACGTCATACGCGCCGGTGAGGATGTGAAAAAAAGCGAACTTTTACTTCCGAGAGGCCGCCGTCTCAGGCCGCAGGACGTGGGACTCCTGGCTGCTTTGGGTTTTGAAAGCGTTCCGGTCATCCGCCCTCCTTGTGTGGCGATCATTTCAACCGGCGATGAAATCGTTCCGGTGAAGACACAACCTGGGGCCGGTCAGGTTCGGGATATCAACACCTATTCTCTGGGGGCGCAAGTCGAGGCCTCTTACGCCCGGCCCCTGTATCTCGGTCTGATCAAGGACGATCTCGACCGGATTCGCCGGGCCGTGAGGCAAGGACTGGAAGAGGCGGACACGATCATCCTGTCCGGCGGCAGTTCGGTCGGAGTGCGCGATTTCACGGTGGAAGCCTTTACCTCATTTTCAGGAAGCGAAATCCTGGTGCACGGCGTTTCGGTCAGCCCGGGAAAGCCGACCATCCTAGCCCGGATAGGCAATCAAAGCCTGTGGGGGCTTCCGGGGCATGCCGTCAGCGCCATGATCACTTTCGACCTTTTTCTTAAACCTCTTCTGGCCAGACTTTCCGGGGAGGAAGAAAATCAGCAGAGCCTGGGACAGACCGTTATGGCCACCCTGTCCCGCAATGTCGCCTCGGTGCACGGACGGGAGGACTACGTCAGAGCTAGACTTGAGACAGATTCTGAAGGAAGAAAAATCGCCTATCCTGTCCTGGGCAAGTCGGGCCTCATCTCAACCATGGTCAAGGCCGACGGCTTGATACGTATCGGGATGAACGTCGAAGGCCTGGACAAAGGGTCAGAGGTGGAGGTACGGTTGTTTGAAACTTAACCCTGGAGTCAATGAAATGAGTCCTGCTCAAAAATTTAAACGGCACGTTTACCTGAACCTGAAAAGCCTGGAAGAGGCGCGAAAGATATTTCTGAACCGATTTGATCTTGGGTCCCGCCTGCAAGCAGAGACCATCCCTGTTGACCAGGCCCTGGACCGGATCACGGCCAGTCCGATCTTCGCCCGATTTTCCTCCCCCGGTTTTCACGCCGCAGCCATGGACGGGATCGCCGTAAAGGCTGAGGATACTTACGGCGCCTCTGCGGATAAGCCCATAAGGCTCAAGGTTGGCAAGCAGGCCTTCTACCTCAATACCGGCCACCTGCTGCCTGAAGGAACCAATGCGGTCATCATGATTGAAGACATCGAGGCCCTGGATGATAACAAGGTTCAGATTGAGGCCGCGGCCTTTCCCTGGCAGCATGTACGCAAGGTGGGCGAGGACATCGTGGCCACGGAAATGATCCTGCCGCAGAACTCCCGGTTAGGCCCATACGAACTTGGCGCGGTCGCGGCCTCCGGTCATCAGCAGGTCGCGGTAAAAAAGCGGCCCGAGGTGCACATCATCCCCACCGGTTCTGAACTCATCGCCATCGGCAAGCTGACGAAAGAGCCTGAACCGGGCCAGATGGTGGAATTTAATTCGGTCATGCTCAAAGCCCTGGTGGCGCGGGCCGGCGGGGAGCCGGTAGTTTACGACATCGTTCCGGACGATTATAAGTACATCCTGACCGCGCTCCGTGAGGCGGTTGAGGGGAAGAGCGATTTGGTGATCATCAATGCCGGGTCTTCGGCAGGCAGTGAAGATTACACCGCCGCGGCCATAGCCGAACTGGGTGAAGTTCTGGTGCACGGGGTGACGATCATGCCTGGGAAGCCCACCATCTTAGGGGCCATTAAGGACAAGCCTGTCATTGGCAACCCGGGCTACCCTGTCTCGGCGGTCATCTCCTTCGAACAGTTTGCCCAACCGGTTTTGGCCGGGCTCTTGAGTATTATGACTCCCCAGCGGCCTAGAATCGAGGTCACTCCTTCCCAGGCCTTCCCTTCCAGGCTGGGTCTGGAAGAGTTCTTAAGGGTCAAGGTGGGCCGCATCGGCGCGCAAACCGTGGCCGTGCCGCTGCCTCGAGGGGCCGGTTCCATCACCACCCTGACTCGGGCCGACGGCATCATCCGTATCCCGGCTGAGAGCGAAGGGGTTGGCACTGAGGAGAAGGTCGAAGCCGAACTCTTGCGCCCCCTCGAAGAAGTCGAAGGCACCCTGGTCATCATCGGCAGTCATGACAACACCCTGGATGTCCTGGCTGACTTCATTACTCGAAGAGATTTCTCCATAACCCTGTCTTCTGGAAATGTGGGCAGCCTGGGCGGCCTCCTGACCCTTAAAAAAGGCTTCAGCCACCTGGCAGGAACTCATCTGCTCGATACAGACACCGGCGAATATAACATCTCCTATCTTAAAAAATATCTCACCGGCCTGGCCTTGCGCCTGGTCAACCTGGTCACACGCCAGCAAGGCTTTATTGTCCCGAAAGGCAACCCGAAACAGATAAAAGGCTTTGATGATCTAACGCGCAAAGATGTGGTTCTGGTCAACCGTCAGCCAGGCTCAGGGACCAGGATTCTCCTTGATTACCACCTCGAGCAGCTAGGCGTTGATCCGGCCCAAATAAACGGATATCAGAGGGAGGAGTTTACGCACATGGCTGTGGCTGTGGATGTGCTCTCCGGTCGGGCCGATACAGGGGTGGGTATTCTTGCGGCCGCCCGGGCCCTCGGGCTCGATTTTGTCCCGGTTACGATCGAGCGCTACGATCTGGTTATCCCCGAAAAATTCTGGGAGGACCGCAAGATCAAGATCCTGCTGGAAGTTATCCGATCCGATGAATTCAAGAATGCGGTTCTGGCCATGGGCGGCTACGGGGTGGAACAAACGGGTGAAATCCTCTGGACCTGGGACGGGGTGGACAGATGAAAAACAGACCCCCTCTCCCTCCGGTTGTCTGTATCGTGGGCCGGTCGAATTCAGGTAAAACGACATTAATCGAAAAGCTGCTGCCAGAATTTTCCCGCCTTTCCCTGGCCGTGGGCACGATCAAGCACGACATCCACGGATTCGATGTAGATATCCCAGGCAAGGATAGCTGGCGGCACCGGCAGGCTGGCGCCAGAATAACCGTCATTTCTTCACCGACCAAACTGGCTCTGATTCGGGACACGGATCACGATCTGGGCCTTGATGAACTGGTTGTCTTCTTCAAAGGCTTGGACCTCATCCTGACTGAAGGATACAAGCGTGAAAGAAACCCCAAGGTAGAAATTCATCGAGCGGAAGTCCATGCCGAACCGCTCTGCCAGGGTGACGACAACCTGATTGCCTTTGTTTGCGACACACCGCTCGACCTGGGCGTTCCCCGCTTCGGTCTGGGTGACACAGCCGGGCTGGCCGCTTTTCTTAAAGATTATTTCCGCGTGTAACGGTCAGTGGTTCATCATGACCAGCATCATTCTGGTCGCTTTTTATAGAACTTTCGGCCTTTAGCGAGGGAACCATGTTCTTGTTTAAGAAAATCGTATCCAATTTCTTCTTTCCTGTCCTTCTTGGCCTGGAGCTGCTTCTTCTTGGCCTGATCCTGCTCTGGTTTACGCCGAGAAAAACGCTCGGGAAAATAGTCATCTTGCTGGGAGTAATTCTGCTGGCCGGGTTAAGTTTCATTCCGTTTGCAGATATGCTCCTTACGCCTCTGGAATACCGGTATCCCCCTTTAACAAGCCTGGAAAGACACTTTGATGTTAAATGGATTGTGGTGCTGGGCGCGGGTCACAAAAATGATCCCAGAATCCCTTTTACCGCAAAACTTGACAGGCCTTGTACCGTCCGCCTCACAGAAGCGATCAGGCTTCATAACTTGCTGCCAGACACCAAACTCATCCTGTCTGAGGGAGGCGCTGTCGGCCAGGTGCCTGGAGCAAGGATTATGGCTGATCTTGCCTTGGCCCTGGGAGTTGACAGGGAAGACATTGTCCTGGAGCCTCTTTCTAGAGACACTGAGGATCAGGCCCGATTAATCAAAAAACTAATTAAAAATGACCGGCTTATTCTGGTGACCTCTGCCAGCCATATGCCTCGGTCTATGGCGCTTTTTAAAAAGACGGGCCTGCGGCCCATTCCGGCGCCAACGGACCATTTAGTTAAAAAAGACCCGAGAGGAAGGGATTTTGGGGAATACTTTCCGAACGCTGAAGGCATCCTCAAGGCCAGGACGGCCTTTCATGAATATATGGGCTTGATCTGGGCGAAGGCCAGAGGACAGATCTAGGAAGTGCTGCCTCATGAGAGAGGCTGTGAGGAAACCAGCTGGACTGCGATCTCTTCCCCGGCCGATAGTTCGGCCTGGCCTTCGGGCAGCAGGATAATCCCGTCTTTATGAGCCATGGATGACAGGCGGCTGGCGGTCTGATAAGGCCTGACCCGCCAGGTCCCGTCCCGGAAGATCACCTTGGCGTGCAATGCCTGAGTCCAGTCTTTTTGACCTCGAATAGGCTCCTCAAGGCGAGCCGTTACTGTTGGGAAGACAGGCCCCTGCCACCCGGCCATGGCCAGTATGCCAGGCAGAGCCAGTTCGAGAAAGGCCATTTCATAGGACGGCGGCCCGCCGGACAGGATAAAAAAAGGGCGATTTTCCAGTAACCCGAACGCGGCGGCCTTACCCGGTCTGAGGCGCACCTGGCGAAAGATTCCCTGCCATCCCAAATCCTGAAGAACCTCGATCATGAGGTCCCGCTCGCTTTGCCAGGCCCCGCCGCTGGTAATGAAGATGTCTGCCTCTGAGCATGTCTCTGTGATGGCCGCTTTTATCTCATCAACCTTATCGGTCACAATGCGAAAGGCTGCCTCTGGCAGGCCAAAGGCCTTGAGCCAGCCGATGGTTTCCACCATGTTACTGGCGTAAACCTGACCCGGACGTAAAGAACGGCCCGGGGCAGCCACTTCATCACCCGTAGCGATAACCGCTACCCGGGGCCGGGTTATGACGCGAACGCGATCCAGGCCGGCGCAGGCCAAGAGACCGACCAGGGCCGCGTGAAGCCGCTCCCCTTCTTTGGCTATGATTTCACCTGCCTTAACATCCGTTCCCTTGGGCAGGATATTTAGCCCCGGTTCGGCGTTATTGAAACACCAAACCTGCCCCTCTTCCTTTCGGGTGAACTCCTGAGCCAGAACCGCCTCAGCGCCAGGAGGTATGGCGGCCCCGGTGGTAACTCGAATAGCCGTACCCGGCTTGAGCGCCTGACCGGGAAGGTCGCCAGCGCCTTGAAAACTGATCAGACTTAAGCCAACCTTTTGATCAGGCCGGGCAGAGGCCACGTCCTCGGAAAAGACGGCGTATCCATCCATAAGAGCGATATCAAGCAAAGGACTGTCCACCCTCGAGACCACGTCCTGAGCCAGAATCCGGCCGGTCGCCTCAAACAGGCTGACTTGTTCAATTTTTCCCAGAGGCGCATTTTCCAGGATGAGGGTTAAGGCCTCTTGAAAGCTGATCATGTTCTTCATTGGACTCAATTAATTCATGAAAAGGCTTATTTAACTTCAGGAACGTGAATGGTGAGCTGAATATTCTCGGCCTTTTCGCAGGACTTCAGCGATGTCACCATGCCGGTGACGGCATTTGCGATGATGACCTCAACAAATGACAGCATGGGCACTCGCCGGCCGTCTACCAGAAGCTCTGTCTGGTGATAGCCCTCTGCCTTCCTGATGACGGCCTTCTCGATGAGGTCCACGATTCCAGTGAGATCATCCATTTTTATATACGGCCAATCTTTGCTCCCCCGCGGCCTGTCGCCGGTCACGACCAGGAGATTCTTCCGCTTTCTGGTTAAAGGGATTTTCTGCTTATCCAGCCGAAAGACTTCAATACTGGGCAGGTTGAGAGACTCACGGCTCTCGACCAGAGCCAGGTCAATCCCGGAGACATAATTGGCGGCAATGATTTCCGGCTGAAGCTCCGCCTCCTCCGGTATCTCAATCCGGAACCCGTTTGGTCCGGAAAGGATGAACCCCTTAACTCCTGCCTTAAAAAACTGCCTGACCTCTGATGGCAGCTTCCCGGAATCATCAATGCGCTTTATTACAGCCACCCGACGGCCCCGCCCGGTCCATTCCTTGATCAGCCCTTTCATCAAGCTGGTTTTACCGCTACCGGCCGGGCCAACCACAACCACAACCGGGACTGCCGGAAAGCCAGGGCTGGAGGAGCCCTGAAAGATTTTTTTAAAAAGCTCACGAGCATGATCGAGGCCTTCCTGATCGAGGTTTTTAAAATCCTGTATTAATTTTTTTGCCTTATGTGTCAAACGGCTGCTTTTGGTCTTTTTCGGTCCAGCGGATGTGGCCACGAGTTTGCCTTTGAGTTTTCTCTCCATGGCCGTAACCTGCGCCCGAAGACGGCGGGGGGACATGTTCATGGCCTCGGCCGCGGCCGGGATCGAACCCAGTTCATTGATGAGCTCCAGGATTTTCAGGCGGCCTTCGTCAAGAACCACCCGGCCAGCGTCATTTTCTAACCAGAACTTCGATTTTATCTTCATTTTTATCTCCACCTTAACTTTTCAACAAAGGCTGCATCAATCGAGCGTCGTTAATTTAATCTTATAACACCCAGACCCTGTAATCAAATTGGATCGCGGGGAAAGAAACTCAGGCCGTTTTAAAAAGGAACGCCCGGGTCCATCCAGACCCAGGCGCATGATCTTAAGTTATCTTTATTTTATCTCAGCCGCCGCCCTGGTCCCGAAACCGATCCGCAGCACTAAGGATCCTCTCCAGACGTGACAAAGAGGGCGTTTCAAAGGCCTTCTTCCATTCCTCCTCGGTCAGGATGCGCCTCAGATACTGGCCGACCGGGAAATGCAGCTCCCAGCAGATTAAGGCGCGTGAACAAGGCAAACCTTCAGCCACCTTTCGACAGTAGTCAAAAGGCACCGGCCCGCCTAACTGCGGGCAGCGGGTTTCCAGTTCATCAAAGGCTGTTTTTACGTCTAACAATCAAGCTCTCTGACTACTGGGGCTTGGGCAGGCCTTCGATGGCCTTTAAAGCCCTTTTAATCTCCTCTTCTGGCAGAGCGAAGTCGGTCAGCTTGCCAGCGAGGTAATCCTCATAGGCCGCCAGGTCGAGAAGGCCGTGGCCGCTCCAGTTGACCAGGATGGTCTTCTCCTTACCTTCCTCCTTGGCCTCTTTCGCCACCTCGATGACCGCGGCCAAGGCGTGGTTGGTTTCCGGGGCGCTGATGTAGCCTTCAGTCTTAGCCCAATCCAAACCGGCTTCAAAGGTTTCAAGATTGTGGTAGGCCCGGGGTTCAATTATTCCGTCTCGAATCAACTGGCTGATCAGCGGGGCCATGCCGTGATACCGCAGGCCGCCGGCGTGGATCGGCGGAGGCACAAAGTCGTGTCCCAGGGTGAACATAGCCAGCAGAGGGGTCATGCCTGCCACGTCACCAAGGTCGTAAGCAAAAGGCCCGCGGGTCATGGTCGGGCAGGAAGTGGGCTCAGCCGCGATGATCTGAACCTCCTTGCCGTTAATTTTGTCCTGAGCGAACGGAAAGGACAGGCCTGCAAAGTTGGAGCCTCCACCGGCGCAACCAATGACCACGTCCGGGTAATCGCCTACCATCTCCATCTGTTTTTTGGCCTCCTGTCCAACGACGGTCTGGTGAAGCAGGACGTGATTGAGCACGCTGCCCAGGCAGTAACGAGTGGGGATATCCTTGCTGGTGACGGCCGTTTCCACGGCTTCACTGATGGCGAGACCCAGGGAGCCCGGCGAGTCGGGGTTCGTCTCCAGTATCTTGCGGCCGGCGTCGGTAGTGTCGGTTGGGCTGGCTACACAAGTGGCGCCCCAGGTCATCATCATTAACCGGCGATACGGCTTCTGATCATAGCTGATTCTGACCATGAAGACCTTGCATTCCAGATCAAAAAAGGAGCAGGCAAAGGCCAAAGCGCTTCCCCACTGTCCAGCGCCCGTTTCGGTGCAAAGACGTTTGATGCCAAATTCTTTATTAAAGTAAGCCTGGGCTACAGCGGTGTTGGGTTTGTGACTGCCTGGAGGCGAGTAGCCCTCGTTCTTGTAATAAATCTTAACCGGAGCATCCAGGAATTTTTCAAAGCTTACGGCCCTGACAAGAGGTGTGGGTCGCCAGATCCGGTAAACATCCAGAACGGGTTCAGGGATATCAATCCAGCGTTCCTGACTGACCTCCTGCTCGATCAAAGGCATGGGGAAAATCGGGGCCAGGTCATCTGGCCCTGGCGGCTGCAAGGTACCCGGGTGGAGAGGCGGCTGCAATCCATGCGGCAGATCAGGGGTAATGTTATACCACTGTCGCGGAATCTGATCCTCGGGTAAAATTGTCTTTCTGGCCATAGGAACCTCCTGCGTTTTTTAAAACATGAAATTTTGAAAAAGATGATTGAGGCGAAAGGGCGATATATAATTTAAGCCCTCAAAACCCAACGATTACCTCTAACACACTTTATTATTTTTTGACAAGGAGAAAAAATATATAATACTGCATAACTTTAATGAAATTAAAGTCGTTCGAGTGATCTGTACCCCATAAAACTAGGCTCACAAAGACCTTGCCAGGATAATTTGAAAGTATTAATGTCTCCAATTAAGCTTTAGCAACATCCCGGACAGTTTCGTCTATCCAAGGACGACCTGCTGATTGCAACGGTTGATTTTTTTGATTGAGTCCATGGACGCGTTCAAGATCAAACTTCTTTTCTGTTTTATTTTGAGGAAATGAACAATATGAAAATAAATTATAAGATCATTGATCCAGTCGGTGTAAAAACGCCGGCTTTGATTGTTTTTCTCTTTTCCGATGACAAACCCGGACTTAGGAGGCGGCCCGAGCTGGCCGGGCTCAAGCATTTGATCAGCCCGCGCCTTAAGACCAAAGACTTCACGGGCGACCACCTCTCCGTTCTCGGACTGTTCCAGGAGATTAAGCGAGGCCCGGAGCGGCTCATCCTGGTCGGTCTTGGCCCTGAAAAGGAGCATGGACCGGAAAAACTGCGGTCTGCCGCGGCCAAGGCTGCCCAGGCCGCGCGTGACTTCAACCTCCAGGAAGCAGCCATGCTTCTGCCTCCAAAATGGGAAAACCTAAAAAATCCGGAAGAGCTGGCCGAGGTAACGGCCCTGGGCGTGCGCCTCGGTCTTTATCGTTATGACGAACTTAAAACCAGGGATAAGGACAAGGCCGGGCTTCTGAGGCACATGACTCTCGTTTCTGCAGAGAAAATCGAGACGGGCAAGTTTAATACCGCCTTGAAAAAGGCAGAGGCTTCTGCCAAGGCCATATGCTACGCCCGGGACCTGGTCAATCGCCCTTCCAACCTGCTCAAACCGGATGACCTGGCCAGGGAAGCCAAGGCACTGGCCCGCAGCCAGGGGCTTAAGATCAAGGTCCTTGGCCTGGCAGAAGCCAAACGCCGCAAGATGGGAGCATTTCTCTCAGTGACTCAAGGCAGCGAATCCCCTGGCCGGATCATTATCCTCGAATACCACGGGACCGGGCGCCGGATAAAACCCCTGGCCCTGTTAGGCAAGGCCATTACCTTTGACAGCGGCGGGATCAACCTCAAACCAGCCGACGGCCTCAAGAACATGAAGACTGACATGGCCGGAGGCGCGGCGGTCCTGGCCGTGCTGGCCGCGGCAGCCTCTCTGAAACTCAAGGTTAACCTGGTCGGTATTGTGCCGGCAGCGGAGAACATGCCTTCTGGTAAATCCTGTCGCCCGGGCGACGTTATCACCTCCATGTCAGGATTGAACGTGGAAATAACGAACACCGACGCCGAGGGCCGGATGGTCCTGGCCGATGCCTTGACTCTGGCTCACGAATATAATCCTTGCGCCATCATTGATCTGGCCACCCTGACCGGGGCCTGCCTCGTGGCCCTGGGGGATAAGATCGCCGCTCTCATGGGCACGGACGCGGAGCTGGTTCAGAGGCTCAAAGAGGCCGGGGAGAAAAGCGGGGATCGCGTCTGGGAACTGCCTCTTTATGACCCTTACTTTGAGTTTCTGAAGAGCGAGGTTGCGGATTTTAATAATGCGGGCGGCAGGGCGGCTGGAGCCATTATCGGCGGTCTCTTTTTGAAACAGTTCGTGTCAGAGATCCCCTGGGCTCACCTGGACATCGCCGGAACGGCCCGAACGGAAAAAGGCGGACCTGACACCAGGATCGGCGGCACGGGCTTTGGCGTCAACCTGGTGCTTCACTATCTGTATTCACAAGAATGAGACCGAGCGGGTGAGAGTTTATTCCAGGTCAATTGAAAAAGGCATATTCAACCCGTTATCAGGCGCACCAAAGAGGCAGGTCAAATTTTTCATCCTTTGGCCTGAAATTATAATCACTAGTGAAAGGACATGAAAATGGAGTTCATTGATGGGATCGAAACGATGGAACTCAGGGTCATCCCGGATGAACGCGGTCGGCTCATGGAGATGCTGAGAGCGGATGATCCTGTTTTTGAAAAGTTCGGGCAGGTCTATCTTTCGACCACCTATCCTGGAGTGGTCAAGGCCTGGCATATGCACCGGCTGCAGCATGATAATGTTGCCTGCGTGCGCGGCATGATCAAACTGGTCATTCACGACCCTCGCGAGGATTCTCCGACACACGGCATGATCAACGAGTTCTTCATGGGTGAGCATAATCCCCTTCTGGTGAAGATTCCGCCGGGTCTCCATCATGGCTGGAAGTGTATAAGCGAGACGGAAGCTTACATAATCAATGTTCCGACCATGGTTTACAACTACGAAAATCCGGACGAGGTCCGCCTCGACCCGCATGAGAACGACATTCCCTATGACTGGTCGGCCCGAGACGGCTAACCCGCCTGAAGATGAAGAGAAGTTACTTGTCCTGCTCCGGGGCGCCCTGGGTGACGTTCTCCTGACCTTACCTTTTCTGGCGGCCCTGCCAGTCCACTTTGGCGTCCAATCCCTGACCCTCGTCGGAAGACGCACCATTCTTGAGCTCCTGGCCAGCCAGCCGTTTGTTTCCTTGATCATGGACCATGACCAGGCTGAGTGGGCCGGCCTCTACCAGGACCCGCCTCGAATTCCGGCACGCCTATCCCGGCGGCTGCTCTCCCACAAGGGGGCCATCGTTCTGACTAAAGCCAGCTCTGACCCGGCTTTATGCGGGTTAAAAAAACTAGGGCTGAAATTCGTCCTGGCTGTTCCATCCCGTGCCCCTTTAGGAAGTAAGACACATGTAACTGACCATATGTTTGCAGCGTCGGGTGTTGAGCCTTTTCCTGAACCGGTTTCCATCAGGCCGACATTAGAAGCATTGGACCGGGCTGCGGCCTTTCTTGAGAGTAAGCGACTCGACCACCGCTCCTGGCTGGCCCTTCATCCCGGGAGTGGCGGGATTAAAAAGAACTGGAACCTTGATCAGTGGATTGAACTGGCCGGGGAGCTTCATAAGAGGCTTGGCTTTGATAGCCTTTTTGTGCTCGGCCCGGCTGAAGCGGGGTTTGGTGAGATCATTGAAAGAAAATTGGGGCCTCAAAAAACCTTTCTGGCTCAGGATCTGCCGCTTCCCTTCCTGGCAGCCTTGCTGAGTCTCAGCCGGGGCTATATTGGGCATGACAGCGGCGTGACCCACCTGTCTGCGAAACTGGGCCTGCCAACAGTGGCTATATTCGGTCCCACCGATCCGGCCTGTTGGGCCCCGAGGGGGCCAAAAGTCGAAGTTCTCTCCCCCCCTATGAAACCGGACCCGCGTGCTATCTGGGATTGGTTGAACTCGCGTCAGATCCTTCAGGCGCTGCAAAAAATTTACTAGAATTTCTACGTCGGTATTAAGGCCGGACTGGGATATCAGGTGTAACAGGCTTTAAAAAAGGCCCTGAGATGCAGGGCCTTAAAAACGAATGGTGTTTTTGAGTTTAAATTACTAGTACCTGGCGGCTCTTCTGTTTCTTCTGGCCATGGCCTTGCGAATACGTCGCAGCGATTCCCGCTCCTTGCGCTTGCGCTTTTCGCTGGGTTTCTCGTAAGCTCTTTTGGTTTTGAGCTGTTTGAGCAGCCCGTCTCGAGCGATCTTGCGCTTCAGAGCCTTCAAGGCGTGCTCAATATCATTGTCCTTGACGACAATCTGAATGCCGGACTTAGCCTTCACAGTAAGTATCACCTGCCAATCATTAATAAAATAACGAACAAGGTGCGAACGTAGCTTAATTGGCTATCAATGTCAAGGATGATTTTTTTTATTCCTTTGAGTCAGCGCGGTTGAGTTCCAGGATGCGGTTGATGATGGCCGAGGTGGATACTTCCGGCGTAAGCGGGATGGTCAAGACGGTCCCGCCGTTTTGTTCCACTACCTCCCGGCCGATGATTTTATCCAAAGGCCAGTCCCCGCCCTTAACCAGAACGTCCGGCAGGAGGAAGGTAATGAGTTCAAGGGGGTCAGGCTCATCAAAGATAACCACCGCATCCACAACGTTCAGCCCGGCCAGAATTTCAGCCCGCTGATCTTCAGGCATGATCGGCCTGGTCGGACCCTTGATCTCCCGGGTGGAGCGGTCGGAGTTAAGACCGATAACTAGAAAATCCCCTAAGTTTCGGGCATCAGTCAGGTAGCGCAGATGGCCCAGGTGAAGGAAATCGAAGCAGCCGTTGGTAAAGACGACCTTCTGTTCGGCCTCCTGACAGGCTGCCACCCGTGCCTTAGCCTGCCTCCAGGTCATGATTTTATCGCGGTGGTTGAGCATTTAAATAACCTCGTCTAAGCAATCGTTCAGAACTGTACCCCTCACCCAGGCCTCAACTATAGCAGATTCAATAGACGCTGGTGAATATTATCAAACCCGCCGTTCGCTTAAGACTTATAACTTATTGAAATTATTGAGGCGGCCTTAAATGAGGTCGCCTTTATTTTTCCATTATTTGCAACCTATATGCAACCATTTTCCATGATTTGCAAAAATGAAAATTAGTAGATTGACCTGGATTTGGAATACAGACCTGATCATTTATAGCTTCTATCTACTGAAGAGCGATTTCAATACTGGTTGGAGTAATAAAAGTTAGATTAAACGAACCTTAGAAAGAAGGTGAACCTCTGATTAAGATAAATTTTTACTTTTCATTGTATCAGGGAGGCCTAATTAAAACGAAGCGCGACACCTCCCGAGCCGATGTCTTGCTTCGCAGAGGCCCTTTGATTTAAGACCAGAGCCTTTTTAGGAGTTGCACCTAACAAAGGGAGTTGCGACATCGGAGCTTGCCCCAGAATAATCGGCTAGACTTTGCAGCTCGGGTACTATCTAGACTCATACTCTGTAAGTCTTCGCATTAACTTCCTACTCGTTCAACTCAACGAATCCCATCCACGGGGCCTCAAAATACGTTAGCCGGATCCGTCTTATCTCTGGTCAGGCAACCACCTCAATATGTTGCTCATGGTGACTACCTCCTTCCGAGGAATATGTTGAAATATATTTGTACACGTTCAGGGGGTTTTGAGATAATCTATTCTTGAGCCACCCATTTTAGATTTGGTTTTTGATCTTTGAAAAAAGAACCGATGGCCTCCACCAAGATGGGGAAAGTGGCCAGATAGAATTCTCTCCACCCACCGATTGCCTTTTTCACTTTGAGTTCCCTTGCTTCGCTTACGCCAAAGGACTCCAAACCGTAAGGCGCGTTCGGCTCGGTTGTTAGTCGGTTCAACATCCTTTTCATCCAGGAAGACGCCGAGAGAATAGATTTCCTTAAACAGGAGACGGGCAAACTTTCCTGCGTCGTCCTTGCGGTCCAGAGGTTCGAACACAAGGTCTGTAAACCTTTTATAGAATGCGAGTTCCTCATCCAAGGTCGGGGGAGCCTTGGCCCAATGACAAAGCATGCGAAGTTCGGTTAAGACCCGTTGGCCAAAGATATTAATGGACTCATCCTTTCTTTCAGCCAAGCCCTTGGCTCTCCGGATATAATGGGCCAGGCATGTCTGCCTGGGGTGATCCCACCAGGTGTAAGCCCTGTAATTATCGCTGACCAAGATGCCCGCCCAATCTTGGATTAACTTTAAAAATGCTTCCTTGGATCGGTGGGGATGAACCATGAAATAGGCCACCTTTGCATTGACCATGGTCCATAACCAGATGAGTTTACCGCCCATAAACCAGGCGGTCTCATCCACATGATTGATCTTGCTCTTCCTGGCTTGATGGCCGAGTTCATCATATATGGGCTTTATTGCCTCTGATGACCGGTCGATTACCCTTTGAATCGCTCCCACGGAAAGGGGAATGTTCAGGACGGATTTTATGAATCCTTGGACGGTCTCCCGACTGGCTCCCATAACACCACTCATCTCAGCCACAAGTGCATGAAACCGTGGCCCGTATCCAGCCCGGCAAGATTGAGGCAGTGCGGCTTTCACTACTTGGCCGCACTTGGGGCAGTTAGTCTTATGTAATACATAGTGAATAACGTCCATTTTAATCTCAGGAAGCTCGATGACCTGATGGGTATAAAACGGCTCTAACTGGTTCGAAGAGAAATAGGTGTTCCCGCAACGACAGACTTCAGGTTTAAGTGGGATGACCTCTGTCGGCTCTAACAGTTCCTGCTTATACCCCCTCCGACCTTTCCTGGCCCCCTTTTTTCGCTTGCCTTTTTGAAGTTCCTTTTTCGGTTTCGTAAATGGACTATCGCTTGAGGGAGGCTTGTTTGAGTTTTGTGAATTCTGGTCCAGCCGGGCTTCTAATTGTTCGATTCGCTTATTCAGTTGTTGGATATGCTCCTCATACTGCCTGATAGTTTGCTCAATGAATCGTTTAACCGGTTCCGGTGTGGCCAGCCAATTGGCTTCTGAAAAAGGTCTCTTCACTTCCATATTGAGAAGCGTAGCAGATTTTTTATAAAAAATCTAGATTTTTTTTAAATTATTTTAATAAGTTACGTTACTTTATAAAAGTTTAATTATTTCAAGCGCTTAACCATGCAAACTTACCCCCTGAATAAATACGCGTCAGCTAGGTACGCAATTTCGAAACATTGGAATAAATGGGTTGACGAAAATCGCTTAATTATCCTACCTAAGAAAATTGAAGAAATAACCTGGCAAGAAATTAAAGAAGCTTTTTTCAAACAAAGCATAAACCGCGGGTGACCCAGAACGCCGTGCGTGTCTGGCAAATGAATAAGTCCGGCATAATTGATTACAAACATCCCTGCCTTCGGGTGGCTTTTAGGGTTTCGGATGGTGTCTGTAATTTGCTTATTCCTATATTCTGTCAGGGAGCTTCGCACCCTGACCTACAAATGGTTGACACCTCGGCCCGGTATGATAAAGATGGGAAATCGGTTTAAGCGGCGATTGGATGAACGCCTGAAGCAGACCTCTTGTGCTGACGCACCCCGACAACCGAGTTGTCGGGGCCACCCGCCGAAGTGAGGCTCTCTGACTTTTTTTTAGACATGATATTGAAGGATGATGTCTGTAATTTGCTTATTCCTATATTCTAAGTCGAGAGGCTTGCGGCTCCTTGTTAAAAGGCATCTCACGGGGAGAATCCATTACGCTGCGGCAGATCATGACCCCCACCGCCGACTTGCCCGGCCCTATTTTAAATCCGCCCTTGTGCCGTTCCAAGCATGAATGTAGAGCCGCTTTGTTTCCTCCGCACTGGCTGGCAGTCCTATATTTCGCTGCCCTTTAAGAGGAAGCTGGGCTATGCCGCGGCCGAACCTCTCCATGTAAGAATCAACTATTGGATCCAGTTCAGCATGAAAAAAATCGCTGTCAATGCCTGCATCCTTGATGGCAAGCGGAATGCCAACCGCCTGTTTCAGCCGATCCAGCCCGGCTAACAGATTCTCGGTCTTACCCCGGTTGCCTCTTCCGGTGAAACCGAGAAACGCCGCCAGGTTGCCGAAGCGTTTTTTGCGGGTAGGGTAAAGCCAGGCAAACACCGGGCAGAGCATAAACGCATTAGCCCGGCCGTGCGGAATATGAAATTTTGCCCCGATATCGTGGGCCGGTGCGTGGACCGCACCCAGCCGCCCGTTGCTGAACGCCATTCCGGCCTGAAGGGACGCGTTGTGCATCTTGTCACGGGCCTCTAAGTTCTGGCCGTTTTCCACCGCTCTGGGCAGCCATTCCCATATAGTCTTTGCCGACCACAAGGCCAAGGAATCAACTATATCCGATGGCTCAATGAGCACGTAGCATTCTATGGCGTGAATCAGGGCGTCAAAGCCTGTGTTGGCCGTCACTTCCGAAGGCATCGACACGGTCAACTCCGGGTCTACAATGGCCACATCGGGTATTATGTGCTCAGAATTGAGCGCGGCTTTGTAGGGCGGATCAACATCCCGGTCAATGACCACCGCGGCGTGGGTTACCTCTGAACCGGTCCCGGCGCTGGTAGTAATTGCAATGTAGTGGGCCTTTTTTCGCAGCACGCGGCTGCCAAACTCTTGTCCGAACTGAGCAAACGGCAGGTCGGCCAGGTCTGGATGCTCATAGAGGACCCAGGCCACCTTGCCAACATCCATGGCAGAGCCGCCGCCCAGACCGACGATGATGTCCGGGTTGAAACCCTGCAATAAGGCAAACACCTTCCAGGCTGTTTCCTTTGACGGTTCGGCTTCGACCTCGTCGAAAACCTGCGTTTCGATGTCATTGGCGTGCAGAATCTTCTCGACCTGCGCCACTATCCCGAGCTTGCGGATAATGGCATCCGTAACTATGAACGCACGCCGGCCCGATACCGTGGACAGGTTTTCGAGGGCCCCAGGCCCGGAATAGATGTGTCGCGGTACAATAAATGTGCGGTATGCCATATGTAATCTCCGTTTTTGTAATTGTGGAATTTAAGTTCAGGACTTTCCCTCAATCTAAAAGCTGTTCATGGATGTTACCATAATCCGTCTGTTGCCGCAATTTTTAACTTCCGGCCTGTCAATAGCAAATTAAAATGTCCGGTGTTCATAGCACATTAAATGTCCGGTTGCTTTTTTTTGGTTTCTGTTTATCATTCAATTGCACCATGTGAGGATAGGGCCACGCTGG
>JAFDHD010000070.1 GCA_019308995.1 Deltaproteobacteria bacterium
ACCCCATAAGCTTGCCGGTTAACGGGTCTGGCAAGAATTACAAAAGTAATTGGATTTAAGCTTAAAAAAATATTATTCCCCTAGGCCGTAACCGCTCTCGATCAGTTCCTGTAGTTTTTCGAAAAATCGCACGGCCGGAGCGCCGTCAATGATGTCGTGGTTCATGCTCATGGTAATGTTTAAATATTCCCGGATTTCTATTTGCCCGTTAACCACTCCAGGTTTCTCCATGATACCCCCCAGGGTCAGGCCCAGGGTGTGATTGCCAAAAGGAATTCCCCAACCGGGAAATTGTCCGATCATCCCAATGGCTGATACCGTCACTGTCCCGCTGTACCTCTTCCACCACTGGGGATTCTTGGTAAATATCCAGTATAAACCCCTCCTAATAAAACCGGGCAGCCGGACCAACCATTCGATCTTCCCCGATATTGGATCACTCTCCGGGTTTGCCTGGATGGCCCGAATTTCACTGTGGATGTCGTAAAAAGCTTTGTTATTGGCTCCTCGGATTATGTACGGTAAAGTTACCCGGCCGGATTCGGTCTCGATGGGGGTATGCACGTCCACTTCGTCAAAGAGGATCAATCTACCCCGCCAGTTCCGATAGGCATGCATGTGCTTGTTCATTTCCACTGCCTGGCCCAGACAGGTTAT
Source organism: Deltaproteobacteria bacterium (assembly GCA_019308995.1). NCBI lineage: Bacteria > Pseudomonadati > Myxococcota > Myxococcia > Deltaproteobacteria bacterium. The sequence continues at coordinate 658 of JAFDHD010000070.1, forward strand.
AATAAAGGCGGTGAAAGAAAGAGACTCGCCGGTATTGGCCTTGTGCTCACGAAAAAATTGCCTGGGCTTGGTCACGTCCACTTCCATCAATGCATAGGTTACGTGTTTCCGATGAGCTATAAACCCAGCGTCAACAACCAAACGCCTGTCTTTAGGGAACGGTTTTGCCGTATACTCGGCCTTTTTCGAGACTTGTTTATACTTTCTGATCTCTGTTGCCGTTATGCGAACGGCTTTGCTCAAGGTATCGGCTTTTTTAAGCATTTTTTCATAACCTTTACAGGCCTTGTTTGAATTAATATTTAATAGCTAGTTGATCATATAACGGTGCCTGGGAAGTTTGTATTTTGCTTACTGAGTTTTAGGCATATTTATTATTTTTAGTATCTAAAAAAAACTCATCTTTAGCTTTATCATTATTACGGTGATCTCAAATATTTCTTTTATTAGATAATAATTGCCTCTTTTCCACTTTTTTGGCTTGAGCGTACCCTCTACATCTTCTAATATACATCTATGGATGGGAATATTATTTCTCTTGCAATAGTCGTTCATTACTAGTTCTAACCCCCATTTCTCTATCAATGGATTTTCTTTGATTTTCATAAAATGTGAGTAGGGTAAAGCCCGCTCTCCAGATAGAGACAAATTTCTATATAAAGAAGTACCAACCTTACCATAAAGTTGAGTTATACCAATGGACATTATGTTTTTATCATAATTAAATGGCTCTAATATTTGTCTTATGTGTTCTTCTTTGAAATTATTCAAATCTCCATCACAAAAAAAAATGATCTCTGTTTTTAGATCTTTTGTTGCTATTTTAACAGCGCCTCCTTTTCCTACATTCTCTTTTAGAGAAATAACTTTCAGTTTTTTTGATGTTTCTCGTTTAAAAATTCTGACTTTTTCTAGACTATTATCGGTAGAGCCATCATCAACAACCACAATCTCCTCTATCAACTCTGAATTATTCAAAGTAGACAAAACATTCTTAATAGTTTTTTCTTCATTAAAAACCGGAACGAGAGCAGTTGTTTTCATCTTTTTTTCAACCTTTCAAGGTAGTATAATAACTTTGTTTAATCCGGGCAACCGGTCCCCCAGGGTTTTCGCCTGATGTTTGCGATTCGGGTTCCCCGGCGTGATACAGCCGCTTAAAAGCAGTAAGGCAAATAGGCCTGTTGCAGCAATTGGTCTTATGTTGGGCCTTGATTCGTTTTCTCAATTCAGTCCCGGATTCTCTGAAATTTTTTATTATCTCTACACTCTTCAGATAGCGGTTCCTTTCATTCCTTGAGCCCCCTCTTTTCGGACTTCAGGCCATCAAAAAGGATTGCCATCAATTCATCGAGATAATACTCAATTTTTTCTTCACTTTCCTGGACCAGCCAGTACAACTCAAATCCCCTCAAGGCATGAGCAATGGCCCTGGCTGTTAAAAGCGGATAATTAAGATAAAAAATTCCCTTTTTTACTCCATCTACTAAAATAGAATGAATGATGTCCACTTCACGGTTGAAAAGCTCATTACGAATGCTTTCTGCGCCGGGTAAAAGATTCCCTATCCCCTCACGATCCAGATTCAATATATTTATGGCCTTGCCCATGTATCGGAACTTTGCTTTGACGAAGGTGACTAACTTATCTCCTGGCAAAGTTTCTTGATCAACCAAGTATGATACCTTTTCCGCTGTCTCAGACATTTCCCGACGGAGGACTTCCAGGTAAACCTTATCTTTGCTACCGAAATAGTTGTAAATGGTCGCCTTGGCGACTCTGGCCAAACGGGCCATCTCCTCGATACTCGTTTTCCGGAGGCCGTATAGCGCAAACATTTTTTTTGCGGTATTCAGGATGGAATCCAATTTTTCCTGTTTCATGAATGCCTCCTGTTTATATAAATTTAGACAAAAATCGTTTTTCAGTCTAAAAATAACAATAATAAATAATATGTCAAGTAAAATCGGCTTTCAGAATCACTTCAGAATCCAAGATTCTGGCCAGATGAAAGATAATGAAAATTGAAAATATTGAGGTATCAGGCTGCATAATCACTTTTAAGGGGTGCTCAGGTCGAAATATGGTGCAAGGTTACCCTGAAAAAATATAATATCTTTGCGCTGCAAAGGTGATTAAAGATTTCTTGTCTATTTTTTTTACATCAAAATATTTAATGTAAAAAAATCATCCAGCTCTTTACCCCTCAAGCCCATACATTATCCTAAAACCTCAAGCGACTCCCCTGTAATTTACCTGTCACATCAATAAGTTAAAATTGATAAAAATTTTTTGGCCTATTCTGGCATACACCTTGCCCCTTTCATATTCCGAAAAGGGACCTTGGAAGCGAAAAGGCCCGTACAATACAACCGGCGCAAGAAGATCAAAGATTAAGAGTTCTTGCCCGTTGAAATCAAGGAGGAAAGTCATGGAGCAACAAAAGAAAAGGCATAAAAATCGAGGTCTGGCCGGTCTGGCCCTCATGGTTGCGTTTCTCATTATAGCCTCTTGCGGCTATGTGGCCTGGGCTGAGAGTACAAATGACCAATCTGCCTGGGGCAAAGGACAGCTAGTTGCCCAAAGAGGACGCGGGTTCGGCTTTGGTCGAGGGCAAAATTGGAATCAAAAGCACAGATTGGGAAGAAATTCGGCAACCCGCCTCTATGATCCGGCCACAGTGGAAACGGTAAAGGGCCGTGTAGAACGTGTAGACATTGAGAATTCGGATGGAAAAGGCCATTCTGAGGCCCATCTGATTCTCAGGACGAATCAAGAAACCATAGTCGTATCCCTGGGACCAGCCTGGTATTATGAAAGGCAGGCCCTGAAAATTGAAGCGGGCGATCAGGTAGAGATAAAGGGGTCCAGATTAACCCGGAACGAAAAACGCGCCATTATTGCCGCGGAAGTAAGAAAAGACGAGGAAATTTTAGTCCTCAGAGACTCCACCGGCAGACCGGGTTGGGCTGGATGGAGAGCTGGCAACAAACCGAATGCCACAGCGCCGCGGGATAACTCCGGAAACTGGAAGCATATGGATAATCTACCAGAGCTGTAGCCACCCGGGTCTGACTGGTTGATTCTTGGAAGAGAGTAATCATGACAAAGCAACAGATAAAAAAATCCTGGCTCGTACTGAGCCTGATCATGGTTGGAACCTCACTTCTCATTTTCCAGGCCGCAGAGGCTTTGGCCTGTGAGATTGAAGTGAAAGTACACGGCGAGCCTCAGGCGGTTTATAAGGTTGGAGACGAAGTCATCTTGAAAGTCAGTGTCTTTCTGTCCCACCGGAACTGTCCGGAAGGGATCGAGGCCACGCAGTTCAAGGCGGAGGGTATGGAAGTCCTCGGAGCGACGCAGTGGACCGAGACATCTGATAATCATTTTGAACGGCTGGTGAAGGTCAAAATAACTTCAACTGAGGATGGGGAAGCGAGCTTGCATGCCAAGCGGACCTGCAGCAAAGAAGGCGGCTATGGTTTTATAGCCTTGAAAGTCGTCTCCGCTTGAAATCATTTCCGTGAGATGATTTCGTGCAACAGGCCATGACAGCCATAAAGATAAAGAAATGGTCAATGAATTGGGGGATCATTCTGCTCATAACCTTGATCCCCTGGTTCCTGACCCCAGGGATCGCTCTGACCCAAGACGCGGGTTTTAAGACCCTGGAAGTTTCAGACGCCTTCAAGCCGCTGGCAGCTTCGGAATTTTCAAAAAATAGTGATAATCACGAAGCGCATGAACCTGGCATTTTTGAGAAACTCAAGCTGCAACTGGCCGCTTTATTTTTCACGATCCTGGCTGGCATCATGGTTCGGTTCAAGCATTTCCGGTTTACGCGCCCCCTGTTTCTCCTCGGTTCCTTAATCATTCTGGGTTTCATGAACGGCGGTTGTCCGTGTGTAATTTCGAGCTTCCAGAACCTGGTGTTATTGGGACTGGGCGCTGAGGTGAAACTTTACAGCGTGGTCTGGTTTTTAGGAATAGCCGTTATCACGTATTTTTTAGGTCGAGTCTGGTGTGGGTGGGTTTGCCACTTGGGCGCTCTGCAGGAATTCATTTACAAATCGAACAGGTTCAACCGGCTGAAGAGTCAACGCGCGCAGCAGATCATGCGCTGGATGAGATATATCCTGGCCGCTGCTCTGATTATCCAGCTCTTTTTCACCCAGGAGAAATTGTTCAATCACATTGACCCGTTCAAGGTCGCGTTTAACCTGACATCGTATTATACCGCAGGCTGGATACTTCTGGGGATTCTCCTGATTACTTCCCTCTTTATCTACCGGCCTTTCTGCAGGTCGGCCTGCCCGGTTGGACTGATATTAGGCTGGATCAGTAAGATCCCCGGGGCATTATTACTGGCCAAGAATGAAAACTGCCTTGAATGTCGGCGCTGCAGTTCAGCCTGTGATATTCAGGCCATCAACGAACAGGCCCAGGTCAAGAACTCGGATTGCCTGATGTGCGGGACCTGTTTGGATAGATGCAAAAAACAGGGCCTGGCCTTTTTCAGAAAAGGATTTCCCAAGGCTGAACAGGATCAAGGTCTACCTGAGTTCGGCTCTGTGGTCCACCCGATTTCTTCGCCACCCGCGGATTCATCACATTCTGGGCTGCACTTATAAGTCGAATTCACATAGTAAATCACTACTGTCCGGTTAAGAGCCGAATAATGCCAGTTGGTTGCCAGAAGCCTCCTCTATGATTTTATTGTAGGAGGCCGTCAACACTTGAAAAATGGGACTTTTCTCGAATAAAGTAATGCTGAGGATTTGCAAGGCTTTCAGACCATATTACTATTTGTTATGGTGCTGCTTATAGAGCTTGCGAAAAATAACACCTGGACAGTAGTGAAAAGTGATGTTAATTAAAGACCCGGCTTTAAATACCAGCCATAACACAGATTTGGTATAGTACTTCCATGCCAGCGGAAAGACAGATCATGGTCATGCTTGAACGAGTCCGGCCCCTGCTGGGGGAACACCCGGATATCATGCGCGACTATCTTTTTTACCGCAGTGAACTGGAATTCCAGCGGGATCGTCTGGACCAGGCCGAGCTCAAGGCCCTGAAGAAATTCGATTGGCTGCTGCTAAAATACCGGGCCTGGATCGTCAGGGAGGTATATGATTCCGGGACCCAGGCCGAAAGGGAGGAGCAGTTTGACAAGGATCATTGGTGGTGGTATCTGGACCAAACGACCGGACCCGCCCGCGCTCGCTGAATTTTATTTGATCCTGCAATGATCATGATTGACAATTCGGCGCCCTTGTTATGGATAAAAGCTCCAGTACTTTCGTCTTTAGAAAAAACAACGAAACACAGTTCCCCTCAGAGGCTCTTTTATGTAGTATAGGCTCCATCCAAGGTGCCAGGAGGAGAACCATGAAAAATTTTCGCCGGGAACTTTTCTTTAACGTTCCCACTAGACGGGCCTTTATCAACATCACCCCGCAGGTTGAGGAAGCATTGAAAGAAAGCGGCGTCACCGAAGGATTCGTGCTGGTGAATGCCATGCATATCACGGCCTCTGTTTTCATAAACGATGATGAATCCGGTCTGCATCATGATTATGACGTCTGGCTGGAAAAGTTAGCCCCGCACGAGCCTGTGTCCCAATACCGGCACAACGTGGGCGAGGATAACGCCGACGCGCATATGAAGCGCCAGGTCATGGGGCGGGAGGTTGTAGTGGCCGTGACGGACGGGCGGCTTGATTTCGGAACATGGGAGCAGATTTTCTACGGCGAGTTCGACGGGCGAAGAAGAAAGAGGGTCCTGGTAAAGATTATCGGGGAGTGACCAGTTTGAGGAACCGGTGAGGTGAATGACTCATGTATGGATAACTAATTTAAAATATCATATTTAAAGGACAGGTCATGTACGGAAAAATCCTCCGGAACTTGTGTTTGTTAGTTCTTATTGTTTTTTTTGGATTGACGCTTCAAGCTGTGGTTGTTTCAGGAGCTACTGTTAGTCTATCAGCCATCGTATCCAAATCTAACCCTGACATCCAGGTCAAATTAAATAATTTATATGGGAAGCTCCCCCTGAGCTTCGAGGCAAACTGCGGTCAGGCCGACGATCAGGTTAAATTTTTAGCTCAAGGTAACGGCTATATTTTGTATTTAACCTCAACTGAGGCAGTGTTAACTCTGATTACTCCTGAAGCCTCATCTCAATCTAAAGCGAGGCTGGCGCTATCAGCCCATAAAACAAAACGAATGATTATACGCATTCGGCCGATGGGAGTTAACTCCACATCAGAAGTGAGTGGAATAGAAGAACTCCCTGGCAAGGTCAACTACTTCATCGGCCGAGACCATAAAAAATGGCGGACCAATATACCTTGCTACAGCAAAGTGAAATATAAAAATATTTATCCTGGCATTGATCTCGTCTTTTACGGTCGTGCAGGCCAACTGGAATATGACTTTCTCATTGCCCCCGGCGCCGATCCTAAAATAATCCGGCTGGCTTTCGAGGGTGTGGAGAAAATAAAACGAGACGAAAAAGGAAACCTTGTCCTCAAAACAAAGACGGGAGAGATTATACAGCGCCTGCCATTGGTTTACCAGGAATTAGACGGTCGCAGACAGGTTGTTTCCGGCCAATACACAATTCTGGGTCGCAATGAAATAGCTTTTCAATTAGCCTCCTATGACCGCCAGCGCGCCCTAGTCATTGACCCGATACTTGTTTACTCCACCTTTCTTGGCGGCAGCGATGAGGATCGAGGCCATGACATCGCCGTGGACTCCTCGGGCAACGTATATATCACAGGTGTTACCGGTTCTACTGACTTTCCTTTAGTCAGCTCCTGTCAGGATGTGTACGGCGAGTCCTGGGATGCCTTTGTGGCCAAGCTCAACGTCTCAGGCACCGCCCTGGTGTACTACACTTACCTGGGCGGCAGCGGCCAGGATATCGGAAGAAGCATTGCTGTGGACGCCTCTGGCCACGCCTATGTAACAGGCGATGCCTCCTCCATAGACTTCCCCCTAGCTAATCCCCTCCAAGAAACGTTCGGCGGCAGTCCAACAGATGCCTTTGTGGCCAGGCTTAACGCCTCAGGCTCCGAACTCGTCTATTCCACTTACCTTGGCGGCAGCAGCAACGACAGAGGTAAGGCAATCTCCGTGGATTCCTTGGAGAACGCCTATGTAACAGGCGAAACCTTGTCATCCGATTTCCCGATACTCAATTTTTATCAGGATCAACTCAGCGGCTCCTGGGATGCCTTTGTGACAAAAATCAGTGCGACGGGCACCCTGGCCTACTCCACCTTTCTTGGCGGCAGCAAAACGGAAGAAGGCTTTGGCATTGCGGTGGACTCCTCGGGCAACGCATATGTAACAGGCGAAACCAGTTCCCCCAATTTTCCGATACTCAATTCTTACCAGGATCAACTCCGCGGCTCCTGGGATGCCTTTGTAACGAAACTCAATGCCGCCGGCTCTGATCTGGTTTACTCCACATTCCTGGGCGGAGGTGGTGACGATATTGGTACTGGGATCGCCGTGGACTCCTCAGGCAACGCTTATGTGACGGGCTTTACCGAGTCATCCGACTTCCCTACCACCAGCACCACCAGCTCCCCGTACCAGGGAACGTATGGCGGCGGTTACCATGATGCCTTTGTAACGAAACTCAATGCCGCGGGCTCCGACCTGATTTACTCCACCTTTCTTGGCGGGAGCAACCAAGATCAAGGCCGTGGGATCGCGGTGGATCCCTCAGGCAACGCCTATGTCTCAGGTTTTACTGAATCCAACAACTTCCCCACAGCCAGCCCATACCAGGGGATATCTCATGGCTATGCCGATGCCTTTATAACGAAACTCAATCCCTCTAGCTCCGATCTAATCTACTCCACCTTTCTTGGCGGGAGCTCCTATGATCAAGGCTGGGGAATCGCGGTGGATCCCTCAGGGGATGCTTATGTGACAGGATTTACTGATTCTTCGGACTTCCCTACGACTAGCCCTAACCTGGGCCCTTACAATGGCGCTTACAACGACGCTTTTGTGACCAAGTTTATTGCCATGACTATTTCCCATTCTATTAGCGCCGAGGCTGGCGCCGATGGAACCATTTCCCCGTCTGGTGTGGTGATAGTGCCTGATGGCTCAGACGAGACCTTTCATATCACCCCGAATGCCGGGTACCATATCGAAGACGTCCAAGTTGATGGGTTGCCGGTCGGGGCTGAAAGCAGTTATACCTTTTATAACGTGAAGGAGGATCACACCATTGAAGCTAGCTTTGCCAGTGACTCTTATACCATCGCTGCCTCAGCCGGACCTAACGGAAGCATTACACCGTCAGGGGCAGTATCGGTAAGTTATGGGACCGATCAAGCTTTCACTATCACGCCCGACACGGGCTACAATATCGCAGATGTGCTGGTGGATGGTGTATCAGTAGGTCCCGTAAATGCGTTCACATTCGCGCATGTGACGGGGAATCATACCATAAACGTCGTCTTCACCATGAAAACTTATACTATCAATGCTACAACCGATCCCTGCGGGACAGTTGCGCCCTTGGGCGCGATCTCCGTCCAGGAAGGAGCCAATCAGACTTTCTCCATTACACCGGACGATGGGTCTTCCATTAAGGATATCATAGTAGATGGCAACTCGGTCGGCGCGGTTTCCAGTTATACCTTTTATAACGTGAAGGAGGATCACACCATTGAAGCTAGCTTTGCCAGTGACATCTACACCATCGCTGCCTCAGCCGGACCTAACGGAAGCATTACACCGTCAGGGGCAGTATCGGTAAGTTATGGGACCGATCAAGCTTTCACTATCACACCTGACATGGGCTACAATATCGCAGATGTGCTGGTGGATGGTGTATCAGTAGGCGCCGTAAATGCGTTCACATTCGCGCATGTGACGGGGAATCATACCATAAGCGTCGTCTTCACCATGAAAACTTATACTATCATTGCTACAACCGATCCCGGCGGGACAGTTGCGCCCTTGGGCGTGATCTCCGTCCAGGAAGGAGCCAATCAGACTTTCTCCATTACACCGGACGACGGGTATTCCATTGAGGATATCATAGTAGATGGCAACTCGGTCGGCGCGGTTTCCAGTTATACCTTCAATAATGTAACTCAAAACCATGCCATTCAGGCAGTTTTTACCTCCAATGGATCATCTGACAGAAATATGAGCAGTGGAGGCGGCTGCTTCATCTCGGTTATGGCGGGCAAATAAAGGAACGGCTCTCTGCACCAGGAAAGAAATAATCGCGAGTAATCTCAGCCTTGAAGATATGAAAACGCTCTCTGTTCGCGAACTAATATTTTATTTTGGATATTCCGCTTTACCTTTGCCTTGACATGCTCTTGACTGAGATCGCCTCAAATTTAGCACCTGGACGTTGTTCTTAAGAAAGTGAAGGCAGGTCCAAGGAGCGTTTAAGCTTTATCTTCTTGAAAAAGATAAATAGGAGAAGTTAAAGGACCATCTGCCTCAGGCTCAATTGCCAGAAAGGGGTTGACTACATTGACCCTTCGGGTCCAACGACATGGCCCAAGGCGCTCAAATACGAAAAAAACGTTAGTCCCCCCTTTTTTGGTACTTTCTTCCTAGCCGAAATAAGTTTTAATCATACTTTCTTCGTATTGACATGCTGGACTTGAGCAAAGTAATATTTGAATGTCTGCTAATATATTTTGTCTGTGGAATATATCTTTATGAACCCTGATTGATAATACCTACATGGTGTTAGGTGTTTTTCTCAGGTCGGAAAACAAATTAATATCAATAGGAAAAATCAGAATGAAAATGGGTCTTCGCCAGAGAGAATCCTGTTTCTTGTATTTGGGCATCCACCCAGAGAGGCGTTTGACCATATCTGCCCATGACCGACCGTACCACTGGCTTCGGAAGAGATTATAAAACAATCTAAAAACAAAAGAGGGATTAAAGATGCTAAGTATAAAGAAATTGAATGTAAAAGGGACCTCGTTCTATCTTCCGGCAGGGTTCACAGTTGCGGTTTTAGCCTTGATGTTGTTGCTTGGCCCAGTCGGTATGGTTGAGGCCTCCCCGATCTCAATCAAACTTACCACTGATGCTTTGGGGCTTGGAACCACGAAGCTCAATCATGACAAGGTAGTAGCTGCGGATGTGTCGGGTTTTTATACCAGTGGAACCACCGGCGAGGGCAGCGTTCTCCTGATTCAAACTGATGGATTGGCCGGTCCGGGAACCATTACCGATCCGCTTTTTGTCACCGTGACCGCGGGGGAACACCTGGATGTACCAAGCACCCGATACCCCCTTTTCAATACGCTTAATGACTATCAGGCCGGTATTATCACAATTACGGAAGAACACAGCGAACTCCCGGATGGTAAAAAGGAAGGGCTTGGAGTTAAAGCCTTTACAGTGGGGACGAATGGGTTGCGCGTATTTGACAGCGATACTGGTAGGGCAAAAATCGAAGGAAGCCATCACGTCTCCGGGGGGCAAGGTGATCGTGCTGCATCCAAACATGATGATGATCCAAACGGTGCTCCCCATGAGGACGAAGACGTCACTTTTGATTTCAACTCTTTATTCAGCGTCAACGCCAATGATATCGAGGTCCTTCTGAGTGATTTTAAGGATTCGGATCTTTTCGACTTATCGATCAATTTCACAGATGGGACATCTACTGATCACCTCCTCCTTGGAACCCTCGCAGGCGCTACTATTTTTGACAAGGTTGATCCTCTATATAATGAACTATGGGTATTAAAATTTGCAGGCTTGGGGCTTAGCCCTGACGCTTTGGTAGACAGATTTACTATCCGGGCTAATATTCCTGACGGGGATGACTACAAGAGTCACTTTCTCATTACCGGCCTCACCGCTGACGCCAACCCGGTACCCATTCCCGGCGCAATCTATCTCCTTGGCTCAGGATTACTAGGTATAGTAGGAATCAGGAAAAAGTTTAGGTAAAATTATTCTTTTTCGGCTATTATTTACCAAAGGCAGGGTCAAATGGCTCTGCCTTTTTCTTTACCGTTTTTCCGTAAGGTTATAGCTTACCTTTACCCTTGCAGATTTTTGCTAGGTGAAGAAAAAAAAGGTTCCCGGTTGAAATCATTGGCCAGTAATGAGTCAAGACCAGGAACCACCTGCCTCCAAACGCACTTATTACCAGCCCTTGGTCCACATCTCCTCATCCTCATAGACCTTTTCATCAGCCATGTGCGCCTCCTGAGCGTCGGTCTCGATCTCCCGGGCGGGATTGGGATCGTGCAAGACCTCCTGGTAATACTCATGCTGGATGAGGAGGTTCATGACTTCATTGGTGCCGGTCCAGATCTGGGAAAGCCTGGCGTCGCGCACCAGCTTTTCAATGGGAAAGACATTGGTGTAACCGATGCCGCCCATAATCTGCATGGCCAGGTTGCAGACCGCCCAGGCAACATCAGTGGCGAATTTCTTGGCTTCGCTCACGAGCCTTCGCGCCGTGGGAAGTCCGGCGTCCACAGTCTTGCCTGCCGCAAGCACCAGGGCCCGGGCGGCGTCAATCTGCGTGATGGCGTCAGCCACCTTAAAGCTCACGCCCTGAAATCTTCTTATCTTCTGCCCAAAGGACTTGCGCCGGTCACTGTATCTGGCAGCCACCTCCAGAGCGGCTCGCGCCAGGCCCAGGGCTCCGGCGGCCGAAGTGAGCCGTTCTGGCACCATCATGGTGTTAAATATCTGCGCACCCTGATTGATCTCGCCGATAAGATTGCTGGCCGGCACCCTGACGTCTTTAAAAAGAAGTCGCCCGGTGCCGCCTCCACGCGTTCCCAGCAGGCCGTAAAGGTATTTCGTCTCAACCCCTTCCCTGTCCGCTTCAATCAGGAGCAGGCTGATGCTCTGATGCGGTTTGGCCTCGGGGTTTGTTTTACAGTAAACGATAAAAAAATCCGCGCCGTCGGCCCCAACGATGAACCGCTTCTGCCCGCGCACCATAAAATAATCGCCTTTCAGCTCCGCCCTGGTGGTGGCGCCGAAAAAGTCCGAGCCGCCGCGAGGCTCGGTCAGTCCTTCAGCCGAGACGACCTCACCTTTGAGCATGGGACGTAAAAATCTCTCTTTCTGTTCCAGGGTCCCAAAGCTGTGAAAGGCCTGACCGACAATGGAAGGCATGCTAAAGGCGCAACTCAGGGACGATCCCAGAACACCGATCTCCTCCAGAGCCGCTATTTCAGCTGTCCAGTTCAAACCACGGCCGCCGAATTCCTTTGGGAATCTAAGTCCCAGCAGATTCCCGTCTCCAAGGGCTTTGACAAACTCCCTGGGATAAGTAATCTCATCAAGGTCCATTTTTTTGAGCAAATCGGGCGAAACCTCGTTTTTCACAAAATCACGAACCTCCTGTTTCAGTGCCTTTTCGTCCTCAGTCAAGAGCACATCAGGCAGCATGTCTCTCACCTCCCTTTAGTTTTACTGTTTGAGTTTATTCCTCTATACCTTATAACCGGCCCCAAAGGCTCACCCCTTATGCCGCGGCCCGAAACTGTTGGGCAGAAGTTCTGAAAGGGAATAACAAACCTGCTCCCCCTCACGGCTTACCGCATAAACCATCAAGTCCTCATGGCAGTTCTGGGAAAATTCATAAAGATACTGACGGCAGGCGCCGCATGGTAAAAGAGGGGCGGCCTGGGTTGAAACAATCAGGATGGCCTTGAAATGGCGCTCCCCATGAACCACGGCATGGTCTATGGCCGAACGTTCGGCGCAAACACCCAGACCGGCAATGATACTCTCCGTGTTGCACCCGGGATATATCTTACCATTGGCTGTCAGGACAGCCGCTCCCACGGGAAAGGAACTGACCGGTACATGCGCCCGGGCCATGGCCTGACGGGCAACGGCGATCAGATCGTCAAGTGTCTCTTGATCCAGCACGCTGGCCTTTCTCTCCTGTTCAAAAGAATCAAGGCATACATTACCATATCTCCTGAACACAAACCACAAGTTTTGGCTTGAAGCTGTGGGTCAGGATGCGAAGGGCAAGGGCAGGCTGGAAAGCCCGCCCCACATGTTAATGAATAAGTTATTTGCGTCCCGGATAGGTTTGCCTGTATTCCCGGTGGGTGGCCCCGACAACAAAAAAAATTTGTCAGGGTCGCGAAGCGACAGGGGGATTCAACGTAAACCACTGGCAGGTTGTGGAAGATCCATATATAAACAGATAATGTTCTCGCTCCCAGGCTTTGCATAAACGACTTATGAGACAGCCCCTTCCTCTGATTGCAAGTTCTAGGTCAGGGTGCGAAGCTCCCTGACACAGAGCCGGTCTACAAGGCTGAACAGGAACCATAAATTTTGGCTTGAAGTTCAGCGCCGTCAGGCTCATAATACGACCATGCCGGTTCAATCCCCGAGACTCAAAGCACACTGAAGGATAATCATTGATGGAACCTGAACTTCTCCGCACCGCCCAGCTGCGCCAGGCCATGTATCTGGGGTTTGCCTTGGTTCAGGCAAGCTGCAGCCGCGCTGTACCCCGCTTTGACACGCGCTTTCGCTCCCTGCTTCATTACTTCCGCAATGAAGAACAAATCATTCGCCCCGAGGTCAGGGAGCTCAAGGCTGAGTATGCTGAGCTCTATCTGACGCTGTGGCAGAGCGGGCCATCCGGAAGGTTCATCCCTTTGATCATAGACGCCATGTTCCATGAATTCTTCAGGCTGCACAAGGGTGACAATCCTCTTGAAGCGCGTCAGCGTTTTTGTGAGGAGGAGTTGACCGACTTTATGGCGAAATATTTTCCCGAATTTAATCAAGAGAGCGCGGCATATGAACGCCTGGTCAAGATATGCCAAGATTTAAGAACCGAGGCCGCTGAACTGGCTGAGGCTCAAACCTATCCCACCCCAACGGTTCAAAAACTTGAAAAAAGCTTCCCCAGGCTGGAAAGCCGCAGCCCGGTCTTCAACGAACTGATTCGCACCGCGGCCAAGGCGGCGCGTTCCCGCGCCCCGATTCTGCTCACAGGGGAAACCGGCACGGGCAAGGAGGTCCTGGCCCGCTTCATCCACCGGCAAAGCCCCAGGGCCAGGGGGCCGTTCATCACGGTCAACTGCGCGGCCATCCCTGAAAACCTGCTCGAAAGCGAACTCTTCGGATTTCGCAAAGGGGCCTTCACCGAAGCCCGGGCGAACAAACAAGGTCAATTGACGCGGGCAGAAGGCGGCACGGTCTTTCTGGATGAGATTGGAGAGATGTCCCCCCGTCTTCAGGTCAGGTTACTCCGGTTTCTTCAAGAGCACTCTGTTCTGCCTCTGGGCGCAGTCAAGCCCATTTACCTGGATGTGCGCATCCTGGCCGCAAGCAACCAGGACCTGGAAGCGGCCATGAGCCTGGGAAACTTTCGCCAGGACCTCTTTTACCGGCTCAATGTCTTTCACTTCCTTCTTCCCCCGCTCAGAGAGAGAGCGGAGGACGTCCCGGGTCTGGCCGATCACTTTATCCGGAAATACAACCGGGAAAACCAGACCAGCGTGAGCGGGCTGAACCCCGGCGCTTTAAATCTGCTGACGGAGAATAAATGGCCGGGCAATATCCGGGAGCTTGAAAACGTGATCCAGCGCGCCGTCGTCCTGGCAGGCCTTGGAGAGATCGGCCTGAAGCATCTTTCTCCCGGTCTGGCTGAGTCCGCGGAGAAAATCCGGCCGCCGCTGTTTGCGGCCGCGCCAGGGGTGAATGAAAAGGCCCTGCTTGAATCTCTATCCGAAGCACTGGCCCTTCCCGGCGGATCGAGGGGACTTTCAAGGCGTCTGGCCCGGAGTGTGCCTCTGGATCACATGATCCGTTTCTTCCAGAATATGGGCAGCCATCCCTTTCCTCCGCGAACGTTCGCCGATCACATCTCTCCACCCCACTGGCTCCACCGGCGCGACAAGTTAGCCAACCAGATACTGCGGGCCCTGCATAAGGCCGACGTTCTCGGCCATAACGGCCGGCAGGCTCAATCCGCCCGCTACTTCCTGAACGCCCGGTTCCTGGATTAATGATAATTTAAATTGATGAGCCAGAATAAAGATTATCACTAAATTAGGCCAAGACAGGCTGAAAAGATGCTAAATCCCGGAAAAATGAATTGACGAAATTGACACTAAAAGAATATTATTACCGACTGAAGGCGAAAGGATACGATTTTAAAGATAACAGGTAGATTATGGCTGAAACAGAACTGATTGAGCTTTTTGAAAAAGTGACTTCCGAGGAAAAATGTCCCAAATGCAAAAAACGTTTGACCGGTGGCTACTATAATCCAGATGGGATTGTCAAAGGCCCTTCGGATGGCTTTATTGCTTATAAGGTTCCCATTGAAGAGGCCATGAAACTGGATGATCCTGCCGCTTTTGACCTGGTTCTTTATGTGGAGTGTGAGGAATTTGGGAAAGGGTGCAATTTTCGCACCGTGTTTTACCCTTTTTACAAAGAAATAAGAAACAGGAAAAAGGCAGCCAAAAAAGGCCTGGCCGAAGCTAAGCGCCAAGGCGCTTGACTCGTTTTAAAACTTAAACCTCAGAAAGGAATGATTATGTCTAGTACCGCGAAGAGAGTAGCGGTTATTGGTTTAGATTGCGCGTTGCCTCATCTGATTGAGAAGCACATTGCCGAGGGGCACCTGCCGACCTTCAAAAAGTTGATTAGCGAGGGGCTGATTGCGGATAACCCACTGCATCACTGATTTTCACAGTCATATACCAGGCACTGACCTGGAAAATATCAATGTCGTGGAAGCGTTTAACAGTGAACGCTGCCATGCCGAGTTCATCTGGGACGTCCTGGACAGTGCGGGGAAAAAGTGTGTCGTGCTTAATTATCCCGGTTCCTGGCCCTCGAAGATGAAGAATGGGGTCATGGTCGGCGGGGCCGGATTGACTGTGTCTGACTGGCGTGACGGACTTATCGCCTTAAACTCATATGTTTCGGTCTGCAGCGCTCAATTAATTACTACGGGTATTTATCCCCGGGCGATCAAGACTGCCTTTCAGGAGGCTCAAGGCTGGACCAATGTCCCGGAAATGGGGGATGAACCCCTGGAGATGGAAGTGAATCTCGCCTTTCCTTCAGCCAAGGAGGAGCCGGAGGCCCATACCTGGTATGTGCTGGTGCGCCAGACAGGCGGTGATGAATATGACCGGGCCACACTTTCTCCGACCAAGGACTTTAATGACGCCTTTTTTACCCTGGCCGTGGGAGAGTGGAGCGAGAATATTATTACAAACATTAAGATGAAGGACGGCTCGGAGCGGGAAGTTGCTTTTATAAGTAAACTTATCGAGCTGTCAGATGATGCTGAGGACTTTAGGCTTCTGATTTCAGCTATGATAGAAACTTCCGGATGGAGTTCTCCGGCTGAAGTCGCCAAGGAGATTTCATTTGAAGAGGGGTTGCCTCACCCGGGCGGAGGCATGACCGGTGTGGCTATCGGCTGGTATGGTCAGGACACTTATGTGGAAATGACTGTCCAGCATGACATCTGGCTGGGAAATGCCGCGGCAGCCCTGCTTAAAAAACAGGATTGGGACCTCTTCTACATGCACGCTCATCCACCAGATTGGGTGTATCACGCCATAATTACGGACATGGACCCGGCTACCTGTCCGGATGAGGCGAGGCGGAACAAGGCCTGGGACACGCACCTCAAGGTCTATCAGAGTCAGGACCGAATGATAGCCCGGATTCTGGAAGTCGTGGATGAGGAAACCCTGGTCATTCTGGTCTCGGATCACGGCGCCACAGCGGATGGTCCCGTGTTTAATCCTTACAAGCCTTTAGAGAACGCAGGACTCACTGTCATGAAAGAAAAAGCTGTCGCAGCGGAGGGCTCCGGCGCCCTGGCCGAAACACTCGCTTTATTTACAGCTAGACCGGACATGAAGGCGTCCAGAGCCATCCCTCAGCGGGAGATTCACGTCTATGTCAACCTCAAAGGCAGGGACCCGGATGGCATCGTTGAGCCAGAGGACTACCAGAAGGTCCAGCAGGAGATTATTGAAGCCCTTATTACTTATGTGGACCCAGGGACAGGCAAACGTCCCGTGGCCCTGGCCCTGTCAAAACAGGACGCCCGAATCCTGGGGCTTTATGGGGATTACATCGGGGACGTGATCTACGCTATCTATCCCTGGTTCGGGAGTCAACACGGGCAGATCCTACCCACGGTAGACTGGGGCGTTGGATCGTTAAAGGGATTGTTCACCATGGCCGGTCCGGGCGTCAAGAAAAACCATCGCCTCCAGCGGACGGCCTGGCTGACAGACATTGTGCCAACTCTTTGCTACCTCATGGATTGGCCCTTGCCTGCCCAGGCCGAAGGGGCTGTGCTCTATCAGGCCTTTGAGGACCTGAACTTTAAGCTTAAATAGTCGTCTCTGAAATATAAAATTAATTTTTTTCCATTTATCTGGACGTGAA